>JBJMPB010000431.1:0-6760 GCA_045803455.1 Gemmatimonadales bacterium
GCTGGCACGTGCTCAGGACACCCGGGCCCCGCGGGCAAACTGCAGTATCCGAGATCTCATTGGCATCCTCTCCCGCAGAACCCAAGTACTGATTCGCGAACACTAGGGCAGCAACGAGACAGACGTAGCCCGTCATCTGACGGGGTCCTCATGCGGGCCCATCCGCCGCCCCGACGAGTCCACAATCACGTCATAGCGCTTGCCCCTCGAGTACACGTTCCGCAAGGTGAGCCGCTTTACATGCGACGGCAGCACTGGAGCGAAGGCAGGCTCTAGCCCCTTCTCGCCCCAGCGCAGTCCGGTGTACCCGTAGAGCACCTGCTGGAGAAACCCTCCCGCTCCGGTCACGAAGTTGACTGCATCCTTCTTGTCTGGCGTCTCGGAGAGCATCAGGAAGGGGCCCTGCAGCCAGCTCCGATAGCTGTGGGGCAGGAGCGAATCGACCATGGCCCGGTCGCCCAGCTCTGCCGCATCGACCGAAAGCAGGGTGGAACCCATCATCGCTCCCGGGCCCTCGCTGAGGAGCTTACGAACCGCCTGCTCCAGCTGGGAACGCTTGGCGCGCTCGCTCATCTCCACACCGAGCGGATAGCTCAGGAGCGGAGTCACGTCGCCCAGGGTCGAATCCGGCGCGCCTTCGTAGGTCCGGAAGTACTGGCTGGCGGAGTCGTATGGCAGGTGCAGCTTACCGGCGATCTCCGCCCAGCGCGGGTCGACCTGAGCGCCCACCCGGCGGCTTGCCTGGCCGGCGATCTGCAGATTCCGCCGAGCCACCGCATTGGTGTAGGCGTCGTCGCTCACGCCGATCAATCCCTCGGACACGGAGACCACGTTGCGAATGTGGTAGCGACCTCCCGCCGAGTCGTAGCTGACCCGGCTAACCCAGAAGTCGGCCGTCGCCCGGATCACCGGAAGGCCTTCGCGCGCGAGCCAGGCAGAGTCGCCGGTGGCCAGATAGTACTGCCACTGGGCCAGGGCGACGTCTCCGTTGACATGAATTTCCGAGTGGGCGTTCTGCACCGCAAAGAAGGGCGTGGTCTCCCGGCCCTGCTCGTCCGCTTCCCAGGGGTACTGCGCGCCGCGGAACTTGTTGCTCTTCGCGTTGGCTTGCGCCGCGGGAAGGGTCCGGGCCCGGAAAGCCACCAGGGAGTGCGCGATATCCGGATGGGTGATCAGAAGCGAGGGAAACATCCACGTGTCGGAGTCCCAGAATACGTGGCCGTAATACCCCGCGCTGGACAGACCCATCGGCCCGATTCCCATCGAGGTAGCGGAGTCGGCGCTGCAGAGCAGATAGAACAGCATGGACCGAGCGACCCGCTGCAGGCCCGGGTCGCCCTCGATCTCGATATCGCTCTCCCAGCGACGGCTCCAGGCCTGATCGTTGGCATCCGCCAGAGCACGGAACCCGCGCTCCAGGCCGGCTCTGGCCTCGTTACCTGCGCGGGTGACCAGGTGAGCCTCCGTGGCCGACGCCATGGCGCTGGCGACCTGGATAATGCTGTAGGTCCGTCCTTCGGTGCCGTCGAAGCTCAGCTCCACCAGTGCGGTGTCGCCCGGGGCGCTGGTACGAACCGTTGCGTTCTCCAGAGCCCGGGGCCAACTCAGCTCCAGCGCCTGGGCGAGCAGGGTGGGGCGGCCTTCAGGGAGCGAGGCCATGGTCAGGCGGGCGCCGTTCCCGGTCCGAGTGACCTGACGCGAGCGAACGATCATATGCCCGGGATACCAGATGTCGTTGGGCTCCCAGCTCGGATCGGCTCGGCGGAGGGTACCCAGGGCCAGGCGCTGGGGTGGCCGCCATCCGGTGAGCGCAAACCGTGCGCCGATCCGACCGGTGTACCTCGGAGTCAGATCCAGCCGGGTCACCGCCAGAGACGGAGCCGCCCGCGAAACGAACGTCTGCGTCCGGACGGTCATTCTTCGGGAGCCTGATCCCCAATCGTAGCTGGTGAGCGCCGTGCCGGAGTGCATGTCGACGGTTTGTCGATAGTCTTTAACTGCTGCGGCTGGGCTCGAGTCGGCGGCCAGCCAGCGGCTGCCGTTGTACAGGCCGAGGGCGCCCCAGGCAGGGATCACCACGATGCGCGGAACGTCGCGCGGAGCCTCCTCGAAGAGCGCGGTCATGTAGGCGGGAGCGGGGCCAAGTCCCAGTGCCGGTACCAGCATTCCCAGGTGACCGTTGCCGATGAAAGGAGATGGGCGGCGCGCCGGATCGGTGCTCTGCAGCAGGAAGGTGCTATCGGGTTGGTGCGGCGGGCTCGTCTGCGCCTCGAGCCCGGAGGCGAGGAACAGTTGGGCCCAGAAGAGCGCTCGAAGGCCCACTGGTAGATTCATTCGTCGATCCTATAGCAGACGGCGGTGGGCCCGAAGACCCACCGCCGGTAATCAGCTGGTAAAGCGCGCGAGATTATCGCAGTTCGCGCTCGGTGCCGGCGCCCCCGAAATCATACTGCAGGGAAGCCTGCAACCGCCGGGGAAGCAACGGCCGAGCCAGGAAGATCGGGGCGCCGCCCTGAGCAACCAGGCGGGGATTTCCCTCTTCCAGACCCTTGCTCTGGAAAGCATTGAGCAGGTCGACGTTCAGCCGCACGCCGGTGGCGAAGGCGAACCCGGCGCCGAAGTTGAAGTAGTTGTAGGTCGGCAGCTCGGTGTCATTCACCCGGGTGAGCGGGCTTTCGGTGAGCCGCGAACCTACATAGTGCCAGTCGGCCTTAAACTGGAGGCCGCTAGCCCGGCGGGGAGAGTAGAAGAGTGCCAGGTTGCCCAGAGCAGTGGGAACACCCGCAAGCCGCTCGCCCTTGAAGCGGACGAGGCTGTCCACCCCACCACCCAGCTCGGCCTTGAGCACCGTGGCGCTACCCACGAGCTGGAGTCCCTCGAGCGGTGAGATCACCGCCTCGATCTCGCTGCCGAACGAGTTGTTGTCGGGTGATTGCCGGATCACCCAGCAGGTCCCGCCGCCTACGGCGCACACCTCGGCACCCTGCGAGGTGATGTTCTTGAGATTGGTGTAGAAGGCGTTGACCGTGATGCCGACGTTTCCGGAGGCATACTTCACCCCGGCCTCGGCCGCGCGCACTTCCCGCGACTCGAAGAGGTCCACCTGCGCCTGGGATGCCGCATTCAGGAACTCGTCTAAGGCCGGCATTTTATAGGCCCTGGCCCCACTCCCATAGAGGGAGAAGTTGTCGTTGAGCCGGTAGTTCAAGCCGACGGAGCCTGACCAGTCGGTGATGGCCTTGGTGAAGTGGCGGAAGGTCTGGGTCCCGAAGAGCTCGTTGTCGAACTTGGTGGTAACCGTGTCGCCGTCGAGGTCGAACCTCGCGGTATTCTCCGAGTTCTGCTGGAAGTTGTTGTATTCCACCCGGGCACCCAGGTCGGCCCGGAGCCGCTCGGTGAGCTGCACCTCACCCCCGATTACGCCGGAGAGGATCGTGGTGGAGCCGGATCCGTTCACGTAATTCGACAGGTAGTTGCGGAACCCATTCTTGGTGACGGCGACCGGCGTGCCGCCCGGAGGAGTCACGATCAGGTCCAGGAAGCGCGGGTTGTCCCGGACATCGGTCAGGATGTCGGTGAAGAACCAGCGGTTATCCTGGGTGTAGTTGGCAAAGTAGCCGCCGATGTTCAGCGAGTGCCGGCCGAATGTCCGCCGCAGGGTCAGCTGGTCCTGCACCGCGGTGAGCGGCTTCTCGACGTGCCACTCTCCACCCGGTGCGACCAGCCCGTTCGGGGTGTCGAACGGCAGGGGATTACCGGCAGGATCCTTCTGATTGGTGAAGAAGTATTGGAAGGTGCTGCCGGTCGGGAATCTCAGCGTGTCTATAGTGCTGACAAAATCCGCAGCTGGGAGCACGTTAGTCGGCAGCAGCGCGTTCCACTCCTGCGCGTTGTTCATCACCTGCGCCGTGTTCTGCAGGTGCCAGTCCTGGGAAACATCGAGCGAAACGTCGGCCGTGAACCAGGTCGCCTGAGTATTCAGGCCGTGGTCCAGCGGCAGGGTCAGGTTGCCTCCACCCTGTGGCGGCAGTGGAACCTGAATATCGATGCCTTCCGGCGTGCTCATCGCTCCGTAGTCGCTGAAGCCCGGGACGTACTCGGGATCCGCGGCATTAGTGAAGGGAAGCGGGAGGATGAACTGGTTCTGGTCGTTGATGTACTTAGCGGAGAACCGGAGGTACCCGTTGTCGAGCAGGCGGGTGACGTTCGCTTTGAGCTGGCCGCCCTTGATGCCCGGGAAGCCGGGATCCCGGACTCCGTGATCGTAGCGGTAGAACCCGCCCACGTTGAACCGCCAATCATCGCCGAAGGGGCCGTTCATGTTGAGATCGTACCGGGCCAGCCCCTCGCTGCCGCCGACGGCGCCCATGGTACCGGCGAACACGTCACCACCGGTCTTGTTGATGAAGTTGACGATGGCGCCCGGCGTGTTGGATCCATACAGCGGTGAGCTCCCGCCCCGGACCACCTCCATCCGGTCGATGTTGGCATCGAAGCGGAAGAGATTGTCCGCATTCATGAAGAACGTATGCATGGTGGGAAACACCGGCATCCCGTCTTCCATGAACGACACGTACTCCACGCCGAGGATTCCGCGCATGGTGATGTTCTGGTTCACTTCACCGCCGGAGCTTTCGACCCGGGTAAATCCCGGCACATAGCGAAGCATCTCGGTGGTGCTCCGCGGGCTTGCCGCTTGAACCTCCGTCGAGGTCAAGGTGCTGACTGCCACGCTGGCGTCGAGGTTTACTCGCGGGGTGGAGGTGCCGGTGACCACCATGGTCTCCAGCTGGAGCGGGTCGTGCCTCATGGTAAAGTCGGCCGTTGCTTGGGCATTCGACGAGACCGTCACCGTGGTCGACTCCGGCTTGAAGCCCAGCAGCCGAGCCCGGAGCGTGTAGCTGCCGGGAGGAACCCGGGTCAGCGTGTAGGCTCCATCCGCCCGGGTCTGGGTGCCAATGGCAGGGCGGTCGATGTAAATCTGCGCATTCGCGACACCGGCCCCGTTCTCATCTACCACCCGGCCGGCAATGCTGCCGGTAGGTGCGGGCTGTTGAGCTGAAGTGGCGGTGGGGTAAAGCAACGGAAGAGCGAGTGCGAGTGCGGAAACGAGACGAGCGAGACGTGAACACAGGGTCATAACAGCATTCCTCCGTCCGTTCATTGGTTCAGCGGCGGGCATACCTGATACTCCGAGCACTCCCCTCGGGGTCTGGAAAACTGAACGTGTTGTTGGACCGTGCAGAATAGGGCAAGGGTGGCTCAGATGCAGAAGTCTGCCGAAGGGACGCCCACGAACCTCGCGTCCCCGTGCCATACTGTCACCGAAATGGTTTCGAGTCAACTGCCCCGATGTGGGCCGAACTGCCTATTCAGCGCAGGAAGTACTGTACGGTGGAGACTACCCGCACAATTTTCTGGAGCTGAGCTCCCTCATTGACGCCGGGGGCCTGATCCCTGGGCAGTATGACAAAAATTCCTTGACTGGCCTGACGAATGCTGCCCAGGTCGCTTCGGGAGTCCGCGGCGAACTGTTCCGCGGCCGCCCGGGCGTTGGCTGTGGCTTCCTTGACCATCGAAGGCTTGAGCTGGTTCAGCCGAGTGAAAATAAAGGTGGGGCCACCGATTCCGTATTCTCCGCTGGAAGACAGGACCACGCCGGCGCCCACCAACTCGCTGACCCTCTGGCTAGCCGCCATCACCACGTCCGGTTTCCCGGATCGCACCATGACGGTTTGCTGGATGACGTAGCGGGGGCCGGCGCGCTCGCCGGGGAACCGGTTGGCAAAGGCATCGGAGACCTCCAGCGCCTGGAGCTGCACCGCCGTAGTATCGACTCCGTTCCGGCTGAGGAAGGCAAAGACCTGCCGGGTATTGCGGGTGATCTGCGCCTGAGCTGCGGTGAGATCGTTACCCGTGCTCACGTACCGCAATGGCCAGAGCGCCAGATCGGCGGTGACCTCTCGCTCGGCCAGGCCCTTCACTTCGACATATCGATCGGAAGCCCGTCCGCTGGCAAACCCACGCCCAATGAACCATCCCCCGAGCGACAAGCCCAGCGCGACCAGCACGGCGGAGACCAGCGAGCGATCGGCGGTCATTGAACCGATCTCAGAAGCCCGTATTCCGTGGCCGAGCGGATCAGCGGCAAGCGGTCGACCGATGCGCCGAAGCCCCACAGCTGCACGTAACCGGAACCGGAACGCCCCTTCCGGTACTCCTTCACCCAGGCGGTGGCTCTGCCGTTTGGATTGGCAGCGAGGACGTGGGTGACCGCTTCAGGGTTCATCGGGTAGTCTCCCCTCAGCCGGCGGTCTACGCCCCAGGTCCGGCCGGCAGCCGTTGGCGCGGCGAGATCTTCGTCGTAGTCGAGTGCCGCGGCAGAGATCCCGAGCAGCTGCTCCATGCGCTTGGGATCGTCGCCCAGAATCTTTCCAGTCGAGTCGCGCACCACGGCGCCAAGTGGAGCACTGAAGGAGACGATCTTGCCTCCGGCCTTGAGATAACGGGTAAGGAGAACGGTATCGGCCAACACCGGCGCTACACTGGATGGAAGAATATCCATGGCGAAGACTACCGCACTGGGAACGCTGTCGCTGATCCGGTCACGAAAGAACGCCGCGAGCGAATCGCTCGCCAGCACGGCGTAGCCGAGGTCCCTGAAATACTCGGTTGCCAGTCGCCCACCAGGCGTGGCAGGATCGCCGGTGAGAGAGGAGTCATAGATTAGGCGTACACCCGCCCGTCCAGGAACCCACGA
>JBJMPB010000272.1:0-3786 GCA_045803455.1 Gemmatimonadales bacterium
CGATGCTGGGGCGCCCGATCTCGCAGCCGCCATTCAACGGTATGACGGCGACCAGAGAGTTGAAGGGCTGCTGGTCCGTTATGTGCACTTCTATGGCGGGTTCGATACTGTGGCCACCCACCGGCGGTGGTACCGCCGTGAGGTACGGGCGGTCCGACTCGCCCCCGAGTTGGACGTACGGCCTTATCAGGGGGCGCAGGGCTTTCGGATCGGTCCGGAGCACCGGAAGATCAGGGCCCGGCTCACCAGCGCAGAGATGTTTCACTACGGCTGGGCTCGTCCCAGCCAGGCCCTCCAGGAAAAGCGGAAGCTGGGACGGACCATGTATCCCTGGCGGAACGCCGACGAGAGCCAGCCCTTGTTGGCCTGGATTCCTGGCCTTCGCCGATTCAATGGCAGTCATCCCGCCGCGGCCCGGGCCTGGATCGAGGCGCGCCGGTACGATCCCAAGCGCGTTATTGAGTCGCGCCGCTTCCGGTTGCGCTTTATCCGCTACTACATCTCCAGCTTCATCGAGCAACTGACCGGTGTGAGGCTGTTCGAATTTCGCAACTACAAGATCGTAGGAAGGGGGTAGTCTTTCCCCGCCAGCAGAAGCTGTAGCCGGTGGGCATAGGTGTGTGAGGCGAGCGCATGAGCCCGACCTTCCCGAGCGATGCGGTCCCGCTCTTCGGGCCGGGAGAGATACTGCCGGACCAGCGCAGCTGCATGGCTCGCGTCCCGATACCAGGCGCAGTGTTCCCCATCGCGGGCAAAGCTCTCAATCCCCTCTACATGACGGCCGAGATAAAACCCGCCGCAGCCCAGAATCTTCCACATGCGGTTCGACGCCGAGAAGCGATCTCGATCCTGCCCCGGGTAGGAGCTTGCGCCCAGCGAGATCGCGGCCCCTCGAACCACCTGGGCCAGGTGGCGGCCGTAGACTGGCCCACCGGCAACGGGGAGGTCGGCCGGAGCACGGTCCCACCCGGGACCTCGGATCTGCAGCCGGCTCACCGCGGCAACCGCACGCAGCACCTCGTACCGGTAACTGGACTGCCCCGAGCCCACGAACGACGTATCGCAGTGGTAGCGTCGTGGCGCATTCCTAGCCGGGACGTCCCGGTCGGGGTCCACTCCTTGGGGCAGGAAACCCACCTCGCCCACGCCCGCCGATTTGTACGTCTCCAGTTGCCCGAAGTAAGTCACATACATTTTGCTGACCAGTCGCCCAAGGCTTACGACCTTCTCTTTAGGCTCCAGATCGAAGTACCAGAAGACCGAGGGTCTGTTCCGCAGCAACCGGCGCAGCGTGGTCTCACCCACCTCTATGGCATGACGGGTAAAGATCAGAAAATTCGGGTTGAACGCGTCGGTGAGGCGTCGGACAATTTGGGAAGAGAACGAGCCGGTGTAGCGGTTCCAGCCGACCACATTGATCAGGCGGCACTCGTGTCCCAGTGCCCGTGCCGCACGGATGATCGCGAGCTCGGTTCTCCGGCTGCCGCCGGCCCCAAGGACTGTTATCCGCATCCGGTATTATAGCCCAATGCGCATCGCCCTCATGACGTCTGTCAAAGGCTGGCGCGGCTCGGCAGCAAGTTATGCCAAGCTCGCTCTGGGTCTTATCCACCGCGGGCATGCCGCACACCTTATCGCCGCTTCGGAACGCCTGGCAGCCAGATACGAGGACGAGGGGCTACCGGTCACGCTGATTCCCGCCCGGAACACGGGACCACGAGAGGTCAGAGCCTTGTCGCGCGTTTTCCGAGGATTGAAGGCGGAAGCTGTCGTTGTCGATACGCCCCGGGATCTGAGATTGTCCGCGTGGGCCGCACTGCTTCAACCGGCGAAGATCGTATATCGATACAATTTGAACTATCGTCCCGCGCGGTCACACCTGGCCGATCGGCTTTACCTGCGAAGAGTGAGCGGTTTCGTCTTTCAATCGCGTTTCATTCAAGACGACGCCCTTCGGCAGCAGCCGTGGATTAGACGTCTGACCCGGTTCCACATTCCCAATGGGTACGACACCGTTCGGTTTTCGCGTTCGCCAGAGGAAGGAGCCGCATTTCGCCGCGACTGGGACATACCGGCGAATGCTCTGATCGTAGTTACCACGGCCAAGCTCGAGCGAAACAAAGGACACGAAATCGCCATCGAAGCTCTCAGTAAGCTCCACGGGAATGGCCTGGAACTGATTTATGTGATTTGCGGTGACGGTTCTCGGGATGCGACGTTGCGGGCGTTCGCCGCCCGGCTTGGCTTGCCGGTACGTTTTACCGGCCTTCTCGATGTCGACGGCCTCATTGCCGCACTCTCGGCAGCCGACGTTGTGCTGCACCCTTCGGTACAGGAAATCTTCCCCAACTCGGTAGGCGAGGCCATGAGCTGCGCCTGTGCTGTGGTTGCCGCGGACGCCGGTGGGACCGGCGAACTACTCGGCCGGGACGGGAGGACCGGAGCCCTGGTACGGCCGGGCGATTCTGAGGCAATGGCCGGTGCGGTGGGTGAACTACTCCAGGATCCCCGCAGGCGCGCCAATATGGGTGCGATGGCGCGGCAGCGGATCCAGCTCGAGTTCGGCCTGGAGCGCATGGTCACCGGGTACGAGGCCGCACTCCGGCAGGTGGCCGGCGCGCGTGAATGACCTCCGCTGGTTCGCACCCAATCCGTACACCAGAGTGGTCGCCTCTGAGCTCCGGAAGCATGGCTTGGTTGTAGCGCTCGAAGGATCTGAGCCTGCGCGGGTAGCTCTATCCATGAGCGGCACAACTGCCCAGAGCGCCTGGCAGTATGCGCGCACCATCGGTTGTCCGCTGGTGCTCTACATCTGGGACCTTCCACCGGCAGCGACCGGGTCTGGATCTTACGATCCGGTTTGGGCGATGGGTCAAAGCTTGATTCGCATTCCCCGCTTCAGGGGCGGGTTCGCACGGCGGGCCGGCTACTATAGTAAGCTCCGCTACATTGCGCGCGGAGCTACGGAGGTATGGGCGCCCAGCAGTATGACCGTCGAGCTTCTGAAGTCCCGCTTTGGTATTTGCTCGCGCCAGGTCCCCTACTGTTATGATTCCGCGCGATTCATGCCGGCGAACACACCTCGAGATCTCCCGCCGACGTTGCTGACGGTCGGCCGATTCAAGCGACACAAGAATCAGGAAGCAACCCTCCGCGTCGCCCACCGCCTGGGAGAAGACGTGCAGGTGCGATTGATCGGGATGGGTCCCCAGGCCGAATCCCTCGAACGGATGGCTCGCTCATTGGGGGTTAAGTGTCGAGTCGATATCGAAGCAACTGACTTGGCGGTGGTCGATGCCTGCCGGCGGGCGCGAGTGGCGGTTTGCCCCAGTCGCTTCGAAGGATTCGGTTTGGCGCCGCTGGAGGCAATCGCCTGCGGCACTCCCGTGGTGGCTTCCGACATACCTCCGCACCGGGAGTTTGTCGGGACAGCAGCTCGCTTTTTTCCCCTTGACGATGACGATGAACTCGAAGCCGCTGTGCGGGCCGCCCTGAACGGCGCGGCTCCCGATCCTTCCGGACTGGGATCGCTCACGATCCCGGCTGCCGCCGAACGATTCAGGTCGGGATTGCGCGCGCTGCTGTGATGGAAAAGATGGGTACCCAGCTCCTCCTCAGCTACGACTTTCCTCCTATGGGAGGCGGCATTGCCCGGTGGATGGGAGAACTGGCGAAACGCTACCCTTCCGGCACGCTGGTCGTGTCGACCGGCCAATTCGGCGAGGGCGACTGGCGAGACCAACAATTCGTCAGCTGCATCGATCGCCTGCCGGTGCGCTCCGGCCG
>JBJMPB010000473.1:0-3075 GCA_045803455.1 Gemmatimonadales bacterium
GACGATGGCCGCGCCGACGGCTGCGGGCGGCGGTGATCGCGTTATGGATTCTTGAATCGAAGCCGCCGTGTGAGCGCGGCTCTGGGAGAACGCCCTATGACTTTCGAACAAGGATACGGGACGCTTAAAAGCCCCTACGTCGAGACCGACCGCAG
This sequence comes from Gemmatimonadales bacterium, assembly GCA_045803455.1. GTDB lineage: Bacteria > Gemmatimonadota > Gemmatimonadetes > Gemmatimonadales > GWC2-71-9 > CAVVWJ01. The sequence continues at coordinate 156 of JBJMPB010000473.1, forward strand.
CGGCTACGACCTTCTCAACAGTCCCCTGCTCAACAAGGGCACCGCCTTTACGGACGAGGAGCGCGACACCTTCGATCTGCATGGCCTCTTGCCCCCGATGGTCTCCACCCTCGAGGAACAGGCCGCGCGCCGCTTGCAGGCCATGCGCCAGCTCCCGAACGACTTCGAACGCTACGTGTTCCTGCGCGGGCTCCAAGACACCAACGAGGTGCTCTTCTACGCCCTGCTGGTGCGGCACCTCGAAGAGATGCTCCCGATCGTCTACACCCCGACCGTCGGCCTCGGCTGCCAGCACTTCAGCCAGGCGTTCCGCAAGCCGCGCGGCCTTTTCTTGAGCATCCCCCACAAGGAACGCATCCGGAACATCCTGGCCCATCCGCGCTTCAACAACGTCGAAGCCGTCGTGGTCACGGACGGCGAGCGCATTCTGGGGCTTGGCGACCAGGGCGCCGGCGGGATGGGCATCTCGATCGGCAAGCTCTCGCTCTACACAGGCTGCGGTGGGCTGCATCCCGCCACCACGCTGCCAGTCCTGCTCGATGTCGGCACCGACAACCCGGAACGCTTGTCCGACCCGCTCTACGTCGGCTGGCGTCACGAGCGGGTGCGCGGCGAGGAATACGACGTCTTTGTCGAAGAGTTCATCACCGCGGCGACGGAGCGCTGGCCGCACGTCCTGCTGCAGTGGGAGGACTTCGCGCGCAACAACGCGACCCGGCTCCTGGAGCGCTATCGCGATCGGCTGTGCACCTTCAACGACGACGTTCAGGGCACCGCGGTGGTCGCCGCCGGGACGCTCCTCGCGGCCGTGAACGTCACCGGCGTGCCCATGCGGGAGCAGCGCATTGCGGTGCTTGGCGCGGGCGGAGCGGGCAGCGGCATCAGCGCGCTCTTGCTGCGGGCCATGATTGAGGACGGCCTGCCGGAGGCGGAGGCTCGCTCGCGCTTCTTCCTGATCGACCGTGACGGGCTCCTCGTGGAGGGCATGCCGGACATCCTGCCCTTCCAGGAGCCCTTCGTGCAGCCGCGCAGCGCGGTGGCGGGCTGGACTTTGGAGCGCGAGAGCACGATCGGCCTCGGCGACGTGATCCGCAACGCGCACCCGACGGTGCTCATCGGCGTGTCTGGCCAGCCAGGAGCTTTTCCGGAGAAGGTGATCCGGGACATGGCAGCCTCTGTCCAGCAGCCGGTGATCTTCCCGCTGTCGAACCCGACCTCGCGCACCGAGGCAACACCGGCGGATCTCATGGCCTGGACCGAGGGCCGGGCCGTGGTCGGGGCCGGCAGCCCGTTCCCGCCCCTGCTGAAGAACGGCAGCTATGTCCGGGTCGACCAGACCAACAACTCCTATGTTTTTCCTGGGGTTGGCCTCGCGGCGATTGCAGTGAGGGCGCGGCGCATCTCGGATGGTATGCTGATGGCTGCGGCGCGCGCGCTCGCGGAGGTCTCGCCGGCGCGGCTCAACCCAGAGGCCAATCTTCTCCCGCCGGTGACGGAACTCCGGGATGTGTCGCTCCGGGTGGCGCAAGCGGTCGCCATGCAGGCGCGCCAGGAGGGGCTGAGTGAAGCGATGGACGCCGGCGACATCTACCGCAAGATCAGGGATAAGATGTGGACGCCAACCTACCAGCCGTACCGGCGCCCGGCTTGAGCGCGCACTTTCCATCGAGAGCGTCGTCGCTGTTGCGGGCGTTCGATGTCGTGGGAAGAGGGCAGTACCGCCCAGGAACGGCGGAATGAACCCTCGAGCAGGGCGGCAATGCATCTTCGACCAGCACAGCCACACGATTGATGATTCTGGCGTAGTTACGTCAGGGTACGGGCATGCAGCCCATCCTGTATGCTCACCTTCGGTTTTCACTCGGGATCATTCGTCACCGGATCTGTTTGCTTGGTCGAACCCGGGAAGGCACAAATACGACATGCGGTCTGCCGCTCGGATGTGTTCATTCAGGTTCCGGAAGTCTCGTTCGCCATCTTGGGAGGGAGGCTCTGGCGTCAACGTGATCACGACTGGTCGCCCAAGATCCAGCCAACCTGCTCCCGCAGCCTGTTCGACCTTCTCCACGGAGTTGATCAAGCAGTTCGAGAAGCGGCAGAGAGAGGACGAGACGTTGATACCGAACGTATCCTTTGGGGAGCAGATGGTGAGCACGCTCCCAAATCTCCGCGCCTTCGCGCTCTCGCTCGTCCACGATCCTGTCCGTGCTGACGATCTCGTCCAGGAAACGATCCTGCGGGCTTGGAGCAAGGCTCACCTGTTCGAGCCCGGAATGAACCTCCGATCTTGGCTCTTTACGATCCTGCGCCATCAGTTCTGTTCGGAGCTGCGCAAGCGGAAGTTTGAGATTGACGATCCGAACGGGTTCTATGCCGCTAGGTTGAGAGCCTGTCCGGATCAGCACGCCCACTTAGAATGGCAGGAATTCCAAACCGCCCTGGCGAAGTTGACACCCGACCAGCGAGCGGCACTGATTCTCGTAGCGGCTGAGGGTCTGTCTCATGAGGAGGCGGCAGCTGTTTGCGGCGTGCGGGCCGGTACGATTAAGAGCCGCGTTAGTCGCGCTCGAACCCGGCTTGCCGAGCTTCTGCGGATTGACGATCACGCGGAGATCGGCCCCGACAATCTGACCAAGGCTGCACTTCAGAGAACGGCACGCCCTTAAGACCCCCGAACAGTCCTGTGGGTCGATGAAGCCGCCGCGCCGCCCTTCACGTCCGTGCTACCAGATCCCACGTCCTCTTTCAGGTGATCGGCAGGTTCTTGGCGGGCCCGCAGCAGGGAAGCTGTAATCCTGCGCCGACCTGCCCGGGAAGCAGTGTGTCGCTCAGCGTCGCGCTGTGGCAACCGGCGGGGCGGCGCAAGTCGGCGAACAGAAGCCCGATGTCTTTGAAGCCGATATGGCGCACGCCTGCAGCA
>JBJMPB010000561.1:0-2735 GCA_045803455.1 Gemmatimonadales bacterium
AGCCACACATCCCAGCGCATAAATGTCGGTCCGCTGATCCACCACCTCGCCCAACGCACCTTCGGGTGACAGATAGGCGGGTGTGCCGGGCACCATGTTTGGTGCGGTGAGTCCAGCATCCCCAGTCGGCTCGCCCGCTGCGCTCTTGACCAGCCCGAAGTCGAGCACCTTCACGAAATCGTAGTAATGCCCCAGACAGCAAACCTGAATGTTGGCGGGCTTGATGTCGCGGTGGACCAGCCCACGTTCGTGAGCTTCGGCCAGGGATTCGCAGATCTGTTGCAGGATGTGAATGGTCCGCGCGGGGGGAAGCGGACCGTACTCCTCCACCAGTGTCTGCAGGTCCATTCCATTGAGCAGTTCCATCACATAGTAGAACGTACCATCGCCGGCCACTCCGAAGTCGTAGAGCTGAATGGTGTGGGGGGAACGAAGATTTGCGGCAGCGCGCGCCTCCCGGCGAAATCGTTCCACCAGTACGTCGGCCTGAACCTTGGTGACGGCTGATAGCACTTCAGGTTTGATCAGCTTGATGGCTGCCGGCCGAGCCAGAAAGCGGTGAGTGGCCTGCCAGACCTCGCCCATCCCCCCTCGTCCGATCAGATCCGTCAAGACATAGCTTCCCATCTCCCGGGCCTTGCGCACCTCTCGGCCCAGCCGAGTAATGATGTGAGAGATGACCGGTGCTAATGCAGCACAGAGGTAGTTCGGCGCCGCCAGAATGAAGACGGCCGGCATGCGCGGGGTCTCGACTCCCTGTGACCTCCAGAACATGGCGGCCAGCGGATCCATCGAGGCCGCTGTGAGCGCCGCGAGAAACGTCTTCCAGGGGGCGCTCGGGATGACTGGTGGGAAGAGAAGAATGATGACAGCTATCCACGAAAGCCCAGCCGGGGTTCCTACGGCGTAGTCCAAAAGTCCGATCGAAAGCGCGATGGAGACCTCGTACAGCAGGGCCAGGTCGAGCAGGAAACGCGCGCTCCGCCGGCTCCGGCGAGTGTACCAGAACAGCGCGAGTGACAGGATAAAGCTGGCCCCGCCCACCAGGTCGAACACGGGGACCCACTGGCCATGCCTGGCCAACTGGGTGTCCTGCAGCGTACCGGGTAACGGATGGAGCAGGTGTACCAAAACGAATTCCGCGGCCCAGAGCGCAGCAGTGGCAAGACATACGATTGCCAGCCGGTGAGCCGCTTCCCTGAGAAGATCCTCAGGAAGCGCCGACCGGGCGGTGGAGACCCCCCCACTGGGGAGGTCTCTGTTATTGGTGGTGAGCAGCCGTGAGTCGGGAGCTGAAAGTCGGGCGGCGGGGGTCATGTCCGGGAGTAAGGGTCTTCAGAAAGGCTAGACCCTCACCCTCGAGATTGCCAGCCCACTGATCAGATACTCAGAGGGGAGGGGCTCCGGGAGGGGGACCATGCGGGCCCTCCGGAGGACCGTCTCCAGGGGGTGGCCCCAGTGGGCGTGGGTGCTTGCGCCGGATCTCCTCCGCTTTCTTCCGCTGCTCCGGCGTGAGCACCGAGTCGAGCTGTCGCCGAGTGCGGCTCACGATCGAGTCGAGCTGGGGCTGGACCTGGCGCCGGACGCCCCGCAGCTCGTGCCCCTGATGTTCCATGATCGAATCGATTCGAGTCTGTTGGTCGGGGCTGAGGCCGAGCTCGCGAGCAAATCGGTTCCGAAACTCGCGGTCCCGCGGTCGGTGCGGCCCCGGTCCATGCTCGAACCGGTGTCCCTCGAATTTTCGAGGGAGTAGCATCCGGCGATCGACGGCAACTCCCGCCAGTCCGCCTGCCACAGCCACCAGCAGGAGTACCAGAACTGCGAGCAGTCTCCCACCGGGCCGCCAAGGTGACGAGGGGGTGGTCATTGAGCCACTGCCTGTTCGAAGAGCCAGTCGTCGCTCTCGGGTGCCACCACGTGGGCCGCCAGCTGGCCGGCCTCCGACTCCTCCGAATAGGCCGCGGCAAGGAGGGTGCTGTCCGCGGAGGTTTCCGTTGAGTAGTCGGTGTTCGGCGAAACCTCCTCCGCCGGAGGCAGAATTAAACCGGCCGCGAGGGAGGCGGCGAGGCCAAGAGGAATTGCCACCGGAATCCACCGGATAACCCACTCCCACCAGTGACGGCCGGGCGACCGGAGGATACTCAACTGCGGCGTGGCTGCGGCAACGATTTGCTGACGGAGATCCGCATCATCCTGCCGGGAAGGCCGCTCCAACCTTCGCAGCGCCTCACCCAGCTCGGGGTCGCGTCGGGGCTCCTGAAACAGCCAGTTCATTCGACCCACCCCTTCAGCGCCTCTCGCAGGGTACGCCGGGCCTGATGGAGGTGCCAGCGAATTGTTACCTGACTCACGTTCAGCATGCCCGCAATCTCCTCGGTTGAGCGCCCATCGATTTCGAAAAGTGTCACGATCAAACGTTGACGGTCGGGCAGGGATTCCAGGGCCTGGCTTAGAGAGCTTCGGAGCTCTGAGCGTTCCGCCTCCCAATCGGGCCTGGTCCCGCCGGGAATGGCTTCCGGATCGTGAGACTCGGTTCGGCGTACCGTCTGCTTGCGCTGCTGATCGCGCCCCAGGTTGATCAGCAGCCGGGTGAACCAGGGCTCGAACGCACGGGAGGGGTCGAAGGTACCGATCCGTTCGAGCGCCCTCAAGAACGCGTCCTGCACCAGATCGTCGGCGTCGTCGGGATTTTGCATCAGCCGCTTCGCAATCAGGCGTGCCCGGGGTAGATGGCG
>JBJMPB010000566.1:0-17148 GCA_045803455.1 Gemmatimonadales bacterium
GATGGGAGCTACTGCCCTGGCCCATCTGGCGGTGCTCCGGCCCGGCGATCACCTCATCGCGAGCAGCTGGATCTACGGGGGAACCCAGCATCTCTTCGACGAGGAGCTGGCGCGGTTCGGGATCGATGTGACCTACGTGAATCCCGAGCAGCCGCGGCACTGGCGCAAGGCAGTACGAAAAGCCACTCGCGCCATCTTCGTCGAGTCGCCCACCAATCCGCTGATGCGGGTGATCGATCTGGGGCCTATCGCATACGCGGCGGAGGAGGAGGGACTGGCTCTTCTGGTGGACGCCACCTTTGCCAGTCCCTTCAATTTTCAGCCGATCGAGCACGGCGCCGACGTCGTCATCACCAGCGCAACCAAGTACCTCAACGGGCACAGCGACGTGATTGCCGGGGCGGTTGCGGGCTCCACCTCACTGGTGGAGGAGGTGAGCCGCCTGATGCGCCTCTGGGGTCAGGCAATCGATCCCCATGCCGCCTGGCTCATCGATCGCGGAATGCGCACGCTCGGCGTCCGGATGGAACGGCACAACGTCAACGGTCTGGCCGTCGCCAGTTGGGCCGAGACCCAGGACGGGATCTCGCGGGTGCACTACCCCGGGCTGCCATCTCACCCCGATCACGCGTACGCCAAGAAGGTGCTCCATGGATTCGGCGGCATGGTGGGACTCGAGCTCAAGGGCGGCGTGCGAGCGGCAGAGCGGCTCCTCAAGCGGCTCAAGATGATCGCCCACGCGCCCAGTCTGGCGGGAGTCGAGACGCTGGTCTCCGAACCGCGGCTCACGTCGCACAAGAGCATCGGGGCCGAAGGCCGGGCAAAGATCGGGATTCCGGATGGGTTCCTGCGGTTGAGCTGCGGGCTGGAGGACGCGGAGGATATCATCGGGGATCTGGAACAGGGATTGAAGTAGGCCGAGCGTCTAGGGTCTAAAGTCTAGAGTTGGCGTCTTCCGGCGAGAATCAGACCCTAGACCCTAGACCATAGACCTTCTTAATTCCACGCCGTGATCCGTTTCGCCAACGTATACAAAGCTTATCCTAACGGTGCCCTGGCCCTGAAGGACGTGACCTTTCACGTCTCCAAGGGCGAGTTCGTCTTTCTCACCGGACATTCCGGCGCCGGCAAATCCACCATCATGAAGCTCCTGTTTGCCGAGCAGAAGCCCAGTGCGGGGGAGGTGCGCGTGTCCGGGTATAACGTCATTGCTCTCAAAGCTGACGAGGTCCCCCGCCTGCGCCGTCGGCTGGGCGTGGTGTTCCAGGATTTTCGGCTGTTGGAAGACCGGACCGCCGCCGAGAACATTGCTTTTGCGCTGGAAGTGACCGGCGCCAGAACCGACACCATCGCCGCCCGGGTCATGCGAGTGCTCACTCAGGTCGGGCTCTCGGCCAAGAGCCGGGCCTACCCGCGCGAGCTGTCGGGCGGCGAGCAGCAGAGAGTTGCGATCGCCCGCGCGCTGGTAAACGACCCCGCCATTCTCCTCGCCGACGAGCCCACCGGCAACCTGGACGAGCGGGCCACACGCGGGGTGTTTCAGCTGCTCCGCGACATCAACGCGGGTGGAACCGTGGTGGTCATGGCCACGCACGACCTCGATCTGGTCCGGCAAACCTCCTATCGCATCATCGAGATGCGGGAGGGCAGCGTGGTGTACGACAGTCAGGTGGACGAGGCCCAGGCGGAGGCCAAGTGAAGCTCCTCACCCGCGAGGCGCTCCTGTCGTTTCGCCGGGCCCCGCTCCTCTCCGCGCTCTCCATTACTACCATCGCCTTCTCCCTCTTTACAGTCGGTCTCTTCGGGCTGGTCGCGCTGAATCTGCGCCAGGCCCTGCGAGGCCTGGAGGAGCGGGTGGAGATCGTCGGGTTTGTTCTCCGGGGAACTCCGTCCGAGGCCATCGCCGTCGCCACCCAGGACATCTCGGCGTTCCCCGAGGTGAAGGACGTGAGCTACGTCAGCGAAGAGGAGGCGCTGCAGCGGGCCCGCAGTGAGCTGGTGGAGTTTCGCGATGCTTATCGCGATCTCCAGGTGAACCCGCTTCCCGCGTCCATCGAGGTCCGGCTCAAGGATGGATTCCGCGATGCCGCGACAGTCGAGCGGGTTGCCCAGCGGCTCAGGGGGTTCGGCTTCATCGACGATGTCCGCTACGGCCGCGAGTGGGTGCAGAAGCTCGACTCTCTGCGCAACATCACCGGTTTGGTTGGTCTGGTCATCGGTCTCGCATTTGCCGCGGTGGCGGTGGTGATCATCGGCGTCACCATCCGGCTCACCATTCTCCAACGAGCGCGAGAGATCTCCATCATGCGCCTGGTGGGCGCAACCAACTGGTTCATCCGGGGACCCTTCCTGCTGGAGGGTGCGCTGAAAGGCCTGCTCGGCGGGTTCCTCTCGCTGGTTTTGTGCTATGCCGGTTATCTCCTCTTTCGAGACAAGAGCGGAGGGACCTTTGCCGGTCTCCTCTTCTTCGCGCCGCAGCATATGGTCGTCATCGTCATCTTCGGGGTGCTCCTCGGCCTGGCCGGCAGTCTGGTGAGCGTGGGGCGGCATCTCAGGCATGTTTGAGATGCTGGGAACCGCGGAGCGAGGGAGGTGGGGAAGTCTCCTGCGAATGCGATTCTCCCTCGCCGGGCTCGCAATACTCGTCCTATCGAGCATTCCCGCGCACGCGCAAGGAACAGGGGACCTTGAAGAAAGTCGGAGGCGATTAGAGGAGATCCGCGCCGAGCGAGACCGTCTGGAGCGCCAGCGGGAGCGGCTGCAGGGTCAGGTGCACGACGTGAATGACGAGCTGAGCAACCTGGAGCGGCAGCGCGAGTCCACCCAGCGCATCGTGGGCGAGATCGAGCGCCAGATCGGAGGATTGGCTTCTCAACTCGATCGTTCCAGCGCCGAGCTGATCCTGGCGCAGGACAACCTGGCTGAACGCCGGGCCGTGCTGGAGCGGCGCCTGATCGATATCTACAAGCGGGGTCCGCTGCACACCTTTCAGGTCCTTCTTGCCGCCGAATCTTTTGGAGACCTGCTCAGCCGCTACAAGTACCTCTACCTCACCAGCGAACAGGATCGGGCCCTGGTCGAAGACGTAGAGAAGCTACGAAACCGGGTGGTCCAGCAGCGCAACAACATTCTGAATGTCCGGGGCGAGCTGGACCGGCGGAGGGAGGAGCGTGAAGCGGAGTTCAGCAGATACACCGAGCTGGCGTCAGAGCGGGCCAGAAAGCTGCAGACCCTGCAGCGCTCGGCCCGGAGCACCGAGCGGCGGCTCAGCCAGCTGCAGAAAGACGAATCGCGGCTGAACGGGCTGCTGGCATCGCTGGAGCGCTCCCGCCGCGACGAGCTGGCCCGGGGCGCGCTGCGCGGCGCGGTGGCCACCCCGGGATCCATTACGACGGCAGACCTGGGCAAGCTGGATTGGCCGGTGGAAGGCGCCATCGTGTACCACTTCGGCCGCGACACCCTCCCCAGCGGCGGAATCATTCGCTGGAATGGGGTTGGCATTGCCGCCCCTGTGGGCACCCCCGTCAAAGCGGTGGAATCCGGGAAGGTTCGTCTGGTGGGTCAGTTCGGCACCTATGGGTTGACCATCGTGCTGGAGCACGGCAACGGCTACTACTCGGTCTACTCCCACCTGGAGGCAGCCGAGGTGAAGAACGGGGCTTCGGTGAACAAGGGGCGAGTGATCGGTACGGTAGGGGGCCAGAACTCCGACTACGGTCCTCATCTGCACTTCGAGATCAGAGGGGAAAACCAGATTGCCCTCGATCCAACGGCGTGGCTTCGAAGAAGGTAAGCGGCTTACACCGCCACCCCGATCCGTTCGCTCGACTGGGCCCGTCCCCGCATCAGGGCGGCTTCGGCCATGGCGAAGAGGTCGTCCGGCTGAAAAGCGGCCGGGTGGGGGAAGGTGACGATCCCCGCGCTGAATCGGGCCGACCCGAACCGGGGGTCTCCCTCGAACGGGAGCGACGTGAGCCGTTCCCGCACCCGAATCAGCGACTGGCGAGCCCCCGATTGGCCGGTTTCGGGGAGGACGATGGCAAACTCCCCGCTGCCATAGGGAGCAACCAGATCCGGAACCCTCAGCTCCCGCCGCAGAGTCTGGGTGACCTCTTCCCGGAGGCGAGCGGCGGCCTCCGGACCTTGCCGCTGTTCGGAGTCCTGTAGCTCGTCCACTCCGAGTAAAATCAAGCTGAAGCTGAGCGAGTACCGCCGGGCCCGCTCAAATTCTTCCTGGACCCGCTGCTCCAGGTCTTGGGAGGGCTGGGTCGGGAGAGTGCCCTCTGCCGCTCCGCCGTTCGAGGCCGGCGCCAGCCCGAATTCGGAGGCTGGGGTAGCGGACTGCCCCGACTGGCGGTGCTCGCGGATCCGGGCGTAAATCCGGGCACAGAGCTCGGGCAGGTGAACCGGCGTCATCAGGGCGTCGGCGGCACCCCGGGCCAGCGCCGTGGCCGGACCGTCGGGATCCGGGCCCGAAAGCACCACGACCTGCGGGGTTGATCCGTGGTTTACCGCGTACCCGGGGATCAGCCCGTTACCCGGGCCCAGCCGGCTCAGGGTGATGAGAATGGCATCACTGGCCGGACGAAGGTCAGGGTCTTCCTGCTCGAGGAGCTGAAAGCCGGCACGGGTCAGCTCCCGCTCCAGGCCCTCAGGCCGGGCAGCGGCTTCCCCCAGCAGGAGAACCCGGGGCCGGGTAAGCTGTTCAGGCAAAGGTTCGGTCACATTAAACAGAGGAGTGCATGCGCCAGGTGCGAATCGGTGAACGGCTGGGGGCTCATGTGTCGGTCCAGGGAGGCGTCGACAAGGCGCCGATCCGGGGAAAGGCGATTGGAGCGACGGCCATTCAGGTATTTACCAAGACGCCGAGTCAGTGGCGTGAACCGAGCATTCCCGAGGAGGCGTTTGCCGCCTTCCGCCGGCAGTGTGAGCGGCACCGGTTCACCAGTATAGTGGCGCATGATTCGTACCTTATCAACCTCGCCACTCCAGACCCCGTCTTAAGTGCCCGGTCCGAGGCCGCTTTCATCGGCGAGCTCCGGCGTTGCGAGGCGTTCGGCATTCCCTACCTGGTGTCGCACCCCGGCAACTACATGGATACCCGGAAAGCGGGGCTCAGACGGAATGCCGCGGCCTATACCCGCTGTCTCCGCGCGGTGCCTGGATCCGTGGTGGTACTGCTGGAGACCACCGCCGGTTGCGGCACTGCTCTCGGCAGCAACTTCGAAGAGCTGGCGGCACTCCGCCAGATGATTGGGTCTGATATCCGGCACCGGGTGGCGTACTGCGCCGATACCTGCCACCTCTACTCGTCGGGCTACGATCTGGTGCTGGACTATGACGGAGTCTGGCAGCAATGGGAGGCGGTGCTCGGTCTGGATCTCCTCCGCTGCCTGCATCTCAACGATTCGAAGACACCTTTTGCATCCTGTCGCGACCGACACGAGCTGATTGGGGAAGGATCGCTGGGCCCCGGTCCATTCCGCCGGATCATGACCGATCCCCGGTTCGATCACGTGATCAAGATCCTGGAAACGCCCAAGGGCAAGGACGGCGTCACCGCCGATCGAAAGATGCTGCGACGTCTCCGGGCGTACGCGCGAGCGGTGGTGCACGCATCGCGTTGACCCCCCGCCCCTCATCATCCATACTTGCTCGATGCGAGTCCTCCTGACACTCCTCTGCGTCTGGCCGGCTGCGGGAGTGTCGATAGCCCGCGCCCAGACCGATTACTACGCCCGGCTAGGGGTGACCTTCGCAACCGATCTGGTCACCGACAATATCGTTCAGGATATCCTGACCCAGCAAAGCCTGGCCCCCACTCTGGCTTTCGGAGTCTCGTTTCCGATCGCTCCCGCGTACTCGGCCGGCCTGGAGACCGCGCTCTCCACCTCAGGGTACCACAGCACTGAAGCTGACCAGGATACTGATCTCGGTACCCTGACCACCGGATCCGTCCTCCTCAATCTAGAAGGGCCCATGTGGCATCGGGCCAGCTGGCGAGCAGGCCTTGGACTGATCAGCTATTTGCCCTCGGAAGACAGCGGCATCTTTCTCGGCGGGGGAACCACCCGGTTCCTGGCGGGTGCGGGGTTCGACTATCGCCCGCCACTGCTGTCGAACTGGGACCTGATGGTCAGCCTCCGCTACGATTTTCATCGCTTTTCCACCGACGAGCTCGACGCCCGGGGCTTCACCGGGAGCCAGGGCGTGCAACGGGTTTCCCTGTCCCTCGGTCTGGCCCGGGCCCGGCGATGAAGCTGGGGTCAGCCCTGCCGATACTTGGGACGCTCCTGGCCGCCGCGGTCGGGCTTTCATGTGCCGACATCGCCGCGCCGGGGCGCAGCGACGTGTACGAGTGGCGCTTCATATCATCCACCGGCCCCGGCACCACCGATACGCTGAGCTTCCATTGGCCGCGCTCGATGCTGCCGGTCAAAATCTGGGTCCAGGACACCCTGGACTTCCCGAATCACGTCACCCATGCCATTGACGTGTGGAAGGCCGCGTTTCTGTACCGTGAGTTCGACGCGGTTCTGGTGCCGGACTCGAGCGAGGCGGATGTAATCGTCCGCGCGGACAGTCCGGCCAAGCTCCCTCCGGCGGCAGCCCGGCTGGAGCTGAGCCTGGCTCCGGAGTGTGAAGGTGGAACAGACATCGTCCCGCTGCCCGGCAGCCGGACCATCCAGTACCCGGTCCGGGTCTTCCTGCTTCCCCGGTTCGACCCGGCAAGTCCCGGGGTGAGCGAGTGTCTGGCGCTCACTGCCACCCACGAACTGGGACATGCGATGGGGATCTTCACTCATACCTCGGTGGCAACCGACATCATGTATGTGGATCCCGTGGTATCCGAGCTGAGCGCACGCGACGTGGCCACCATCGAGCGGGCCTACCACGTGAGCCCCAATGTCTCGGTGCCGGTTCACTGAGGTTGCCCGAAGCAGTCCGAACATTGATCTTTCGCGTTTAACGTGCAGCGGGAGCGTATGACCACCGACACAACTGTTCAACGAGAGAATCTCACCCTCGTAGAGCACGGCCTCTTCCCCATCCGGATTCACGCGAATCTCACCCCGCCGGCGCTGATCGAGCACGCACTCCGTCGGAGCGAGGGCTCACTCACAGATTGTGGGGCGTTTACCGCGGTCACCGCGCCCCACACCGGCCGATCGGCCAAAGACAAATTTCTGGTAGACGAGTCCGGGCTGACCGAGCGGATCTGGTGGGACAAGAACGTTCGGCTGGACCCCGCGGCCTTCGAGCGGCTGCAAGAGGATATCCGGGGGTATCTCGACGCCCGCGAGGTGTTCGTCCAGGATCTGTTTGCGGGGGCGGACCCGGCGTACCGGCTGCCGGTCCGGTTCATCACTCCCAACGCCTGGCACGCGCTCTTCGTTCGCAACATGTTCATCCGCGCGCTGCCCGCAGAGCTGGCGCAATTTCGTCCCGGCTTCACCGTTCTGCATGCTCCGGAGCTTCAGGCCGATCCGGCGCGCCACGGCACCCGCTCCGGCACATTCGTTGTGCTCAACCTGGCCAAGCGGGTGGTGCTGATCGGCGGCACCCGGTACGCGGGCGAAATGAAGAAATCGATCTTCACCGCGTTGAACTATCTGCTGCCGTCGCAGGGCGTGCTGCCCATGCACTGCTCCGCCAACCAAGGCCCGGCAGGAGACACCGCGGTCTTCTTCGGTCTGTCGGGTACCGGGAAAACCACTCTGTCTGCCGATCCCAGCCGCCAGCTCATCGGCGATGATGAGCACGGCTGGAGTGATCGTGGCGTCTTCAACTTTGAGGGCGGCTGTTACGCCAAGGTGATCAGGCTCCGGCCCGACACCGAGCCGGAGATCTACGCCGCCACGCAGAAATTCGGCACCGTCTTGGAAAACGTGGTGCTCGATCCGGGCACCCGGGCGGTCAACTTCGATGCCGACACCATCACCGAGAACACCCGCGCCTGTTACGCCATTGACGCCATCCCCAACCATCTGCCCAGCGGGGCGGGTGGCCATCCGAAGAACATCGTGTTCCTGGCCGCCGACGCCTTCGGAGTCATGCCTCCGATTGCGCGTCTCAGCGCCGAACAGGCGATGTACCATTTCCTATCGGGGTATACGGCCAAGGTAGCCGGCACTGAGCGCGGTGTCACCGAGCCCTCCGCCACTTTTTCGGCTTGCTTCGGAGCGCCGTTTCTTCCGCTCCACCCTGGAGTGTACGCCGCCATGCTGGGGGAGCGGATTGCCCGGCACAAAGTGAAGGTGTGGCTGGTGAATACCGGCTGGACCGGTGGTCCCTATGGCGTGGGGACCCGGATGAAGCTGGGCCACACCAGGACCATGCTGCGGGCGGCGTTGTCCGGCGCATTGGACAAGGCCAAGTTCAGCCAAGATCCGGTTTTCGGATTCGAAGTTCCCGGTAAAGTCGAGGACGTCCCCAGCGAGCTACTCTCGCCTCGGAAAACCTGGTCCGATGCCGCGGCATACGATGCCCAGGCCAGGAGGCTCGCCACCATGTTCCGGGAGAACTTCGAACAATATCGGGCCGACGTTCCCTCTTCGGTGGCAGCCGCAGGACCAGCGTGAGCGAAGCAGCCAGGCGGGGCGGCCCGGCTGCCCCGTCACCCTCCTACACCGAAATCATTCGCGATCCTCTTTGGGACAACATTCGGCTCGACCGGGCTGCTCTGCTCGCCCTCGACACGCCTACCGTTCAGCGCCTTCGCTACATTCGCCAGGTCGGGCACAGCTTCCTGGTATATCCGGGAGCAACCCATACCCGCTTCGAGCACGCTCTGGGTGCTTACCACCTTACTCGTCGCGCAATCGCGGCGCTCGATGAGTTGGGTGAGCTGCCGCCTCAACTGCACGAGGACTGCGTGGCCGTTCGGATGGCCGCGCTGCTCCACGACATCGGCCACTATCCGTTTTCCCATGCGTTGGAGGAGGCAGGATTTCCCTCGCACGAAGTCCTGGGTGTACGCAAGCTCCTCGAAGGAGAGCTGGGCGAGTGCTTGGTCCAGGTCGGCGGAAGAACCTTTCCCGAGACCATAGGAGCCCTCATCGCTGGAAAGAGCCCGAGCCCGCTGCAGGGGCTGATCTCCGGCACCATCGATCTGGACAAGGTGGATTATCTGAGCCGCGATGCCCGGATGTGCGGGGTTCCCTATGGCACGGTCGATGTCGACCGGCTGCTCTCCTCCCTGACACTGGTGGAGGTGGCCAGTGGGCGGTGGGAAATTGGCATCCAGGAAAAAGGCGTGAGCGCGCTCGAATCACTCCTTTTTGCCAAGTACCAGATGTACCGCAACGTGTACTGGCATCACGCGGTCCGCTCTGCCACCTGCATGTTCAAGCGCGCCGTGCGAGAGGCGGTGCGGCGCGGTAGCGTCACCGCCGAGGGCATCGCCGAGTCCACCGATGATGGCTTGATGGAGCTGCTCATCAGAGACCGAAATCCGCTGGCCCGCTGCATTCGGGCGCGCCGGCTGCACAAGCGCGCGATTGATCTTCCCGCAAGCGAGGCACCCGGTGACGTTCAGCCGTGGGTCGCCAGCGATCCGGATCTGCTGGAGCGGGTCGAAAATGCGGTGGCCGATCAGGTCGGAGTGCCGCCCGGAAGCGTGCTGATCGATTTCCCTGCCCGATCGGCCATGCTCGGAGTCAATCTCCCGCTGCGGACTCGCTCCGGATCAGTGGAACGTCTGACCGACGCCGGTCGAGTCGGACACCTGGGGCTTCCCCGAGTGGCCGACGAGCTGTACCAAAGTGCTCGCCGGCTTCGTATCTTCGTGGCCACACCTCCTGAGCGGTCACTCGCACCGGTCTTGGACATTCTGACCTGGCCTGCCGACGAGGTGGAGCGAAGGCTGGATGAACAGCTGGCACTGGTATAAAGAGGAATCATGCTGAGCAGACGCGGATTTGTGGCTGGAGTTGCCGGGCTCTTCATCGCGGGTCGCCGGACTGGATGGGCGGCGGCGCCGACGACAATCACTGTGTACAAGAGCCGGAGCTGTGGCTGTTGCGCCAAGTGGGTCGACCATCTGACATCGCAGGGCTTCAAGCCCCTGGTGCACGATGAGGAAGAGATGGACCGGGTGAAAGACGAGCTGGGCGTTCCCCAGGCGGTACGGTCCTGTCACACCGCGCTGGTGGGAGGGTATTTGATCGAGGGTCACGTGCCCGCAGTTGACATCAGGAAACTGCTCTCGGATCGCCCGAAGGCCGGAGGCCTTGCAGTGCCGGGGATGCCGGCGGGCACGCCCGGGATGGCAGAATCCGAATCAGCAATGGGAGGGTTTGAGGTACTGGCCTTTCAGTCCGACGGTTCTACCCGCTCCTTCGCCCGGCACTAACCCGCAGGCCTGCCCGACTTCCTCAACGCCGCCGCAAGCAGAATCCCAATCCCTAAGCCCAACGCGATACGCGGCAGCGGATCGGGCACCGGCGGAGGCACCGCAATAACTCCGGTTTCATCCGCCAGCGCCGGGCGCCCTACGTACCGGCCATGAGCCGGGACCGCAAGACGTTCGAAGTTCCGGGCCAGATCATGCAATCCGCTCAGCATACGGTCCCCCTGCATCGGAGGACCGTGGCCGGTGATGATCCGGAGAGGCTCCAATGCGGCCAGGCGCTCCACCGACCGGCGGGCATTGTCCCAGTCCGGCGTAAAGTAGGTGGGTGGCCCATGCATCTCCGGCCGCTGGGTCAGCGCGGCCAGCGCCGACTCCTGTTTGGTGGTGACAAACGCGTCCCCGGCAATCAAGGTCCGGTCGGCGTCCCGGAAGAACGAAACGTGGCCCGGCGTGTGCCCCGGGGTAGGGACCCACCGCCATCCCGGCATTCCGGGTATGGAGCCGTCATCCGGTAGGGCGCGTAGTCGCTGGCCCAAATTGATGGGGCCACGAGGATAGAAGCGGGAGAGTGTAGCCATGGCCCCGCCACCCACCGTAGGATCTGGAGGAGGGTACGAGGAGCGACCCGACAGGTACGGATGTTCCAAGGAATGAGCGTACACCGGCACGTCCCACTGCTCGGCCAGCGTCCTCAAGGCGCCGATATGATCGAAGTGGCCATGGGTAAGAATGATTGCGGAAGGGCGAGCCCAGGGCCCAATCCACTCATGGGCCGCTCGCCTGATTCGTGACGCCGATCCAGGCAGTCCAGCATCGATCAAAACCCAGCCGCCGTTGGGAGCGCCGGGCCGGCCGAAGAGACATACGTTGACGAACCCGATCGTGAGATAAGCCAGGTCCGAGGCTACCGTGTCGGGCCGGCCACCGATTCGGTTTCCAGCGGTGGTCTGAATCCTTTCCATCACATCCTTCATTGCCGACACTCCTCAATCCCGATGTTTCGTGCCTCCTATCCTTCGCTCCGGGCCCCTGTAGTTGCTGTCCCGGTGCCGGCGCCGCTCTATGGGCGCGTCGCCTGGAGCGTCGTCCGGCAAGGGTGATCCCTCAACCCGCATCGCGGATGCAGGGTGAACCCCGTGGGCGCCGGCGTCGGAAGCGCCTCCCATGCCCGACTCCGGTAAAGGCTCATCATTGTTGCGTGGCATATGCACCTCCTTGGCCGCAAGCTAGGCCTGCCTCGAACGAAGAGTTGTGGTGCCGCTCACATCTGGGCATCATGGAGGAATCGTGAGCGTTATGATGTCCCCCGGCTGCACCACCATCTCCTCGGTGATGGGGCTCCGGCTACCCCCGATTGGATCGGCCAGAAATTTCAAGGGACCGGCCCCCCGGATGAGTGTTGCGGGAATGCTGAACGATTTGGTCGAGTTGCCGGTTGCCAGGCCAAGACGGACGCGCTGCGATCCGCTCACGGCATAGATCACCATGTCGGCAAAACCGCGGTTCTCCACCTGCACCATCGCTGGATTATCCGGATTGGGTGTGGGCCGCTGGCTCCGCCCGGCGCAACCGGCGGACAGAATCAGGACGGCGCCTATGGAGAAGGATTGAAGGAGAGAGCGCATGGAAGCTGCCACTGTAATGCCCTACCGTGAGGAGTTCAGAAGCGCGTTCGAGCAGCTCAATCGCGAGTGGATCGAGACGTACTTCGTGCTGGAAGAACCGGATCGTGAAATCTTCCGCGATCCCGCATCCAAAGTGCTCGCGGCCGGCGGACAGATCTTCTTCGTGCTCGAGGGGAACCAGGTGCAGGGGACCTGTGCCGTGCTGCGGCACAATGGGGAGGATTTCGAGATTGCCAAAATGGCCGTTGCTCCGTCGGCGCGAGGCCGCGGCTACGGAGACCGTCTCATGGAGGCCGCTATTCGGTTTGCCGCCCAGTCCGGCGGCAAGCGCATCATCATCGTATCAAACACTGTGCTCGAGCCTGCCATCCGGCTGTACCAAAAGCACGGCTTCGTTCGGGTGCCCCTCGCCCCGGA
Organism: Gemmatimonadales bacterium; assembly: GCA_045803455.1. Lineage (GTDB taxonomy): Bacteria > Gemmatimonadota > Gemmatimonadetes > Gemmatimonadales > GWC2-71-9 > CAVVWJ01. The sequence goes on from JBJMPB010000566.1 coordinate 12,397, forward strand.
TGAGCGCTACCAACGAGCCAACATCCGGATGGAGCGGGAGCTTTCGGCTACGGTGTCCGCCGTGCTCCCCGCAGCAGACGAATGATGAGCAGCAGGACCACCGCACCAATGAAGGCGACAAAGATGGTGCCGGCAATTCCGGAAGCCGGAGCGCTCCAGCCCATCCGGCCGAACAGCCATCCTCCGAACAGGGCGCCGAGTATCCCTATGATGATGTCGCCCAGAATCCCAAAACCGATCCCTCCCATGACCAGCGACGCAAGCAACCCGGCCACTAAGCCGACGACGATCCAGGTCAGGACGTCCATAGAGCCTCGCTAGCGTGAGGACCAGGATGGTGAGCACGGGCGGTGAGCTGCCCGGCTAGGAGTATGCCACTTCAGTGATAGGCCGTCTAGCCTGGTGCTGCACGGCGGGACTAGAGATGGTCTATGGCATGGCGCGCCACGGTATCATCAACCCCGGTTTTTGGGTGGAGAACAACGCCGAAGGATTGCTGCTTGACGTCGTTTCGGAATGCCGAGTGGGTGGCCATCCTTCCGCGGTGGGGCAAACGTTAATGGAGCGCTATCGGGCCAGGATCAAGCGGATGCTGGAGATCCGTCGCTGATCAGGAGCGCTCTCCTGCTGCGGTCTGAACCACTGGGTGCTCTCCCGTGTTGCTGTCGACCGAGTCGATCCGGATCACGATGGCGGTGATGTTGTCCAGACCTCCCCGGCGATTCGCCTCGGCCACCATCTGATCCACCCACATCTGAGGACCACCTTCAGACCGCAGGATCTGCAGCAGCTGCTCGTCCTCCAGCATTCCAGTGAGCCCGTCCGATGCCAGCAGGAGTATGTCCCCCTTATCCAGCGTACCGAAGTAGATGTCAGGCACCACGTCGATCCCGGCTCCGACGCATCGGGTGATCACGTTGCTGTAGGGATGCACTCGGGCCTGGTCTGGAGTGAGCAGCCCGGCATCGACCTGCTCCTGAACGTACGAATGATCCTTGGTGAGCTGCTGAAATTGACCATTGCGGAACAGGTAGGCCCGGCTGTCTCCCACCTGACCGATCAGATAGCGCTGCGGCAATAGCACCAGCACGGTGGCAGTGGTGCCCATCCCCCGCTTGTCCTGCTCCGACAGGGTGCGCTCGAAGATGGCGTCGTTGGCGGCGCGGATGGCGGTGCGAACCCGCTCGCTGGCCTCTTCGTCGGTGAGCCCTCGGACTGAGCCAATTGCCTGCGAGGTGATCCTGACGGCCATCTCGCTCGCCACCTCACCGGCCGCGTGGCCGCCCCTGCCGTCGGCCACGAAGAAGCTGCCGTGGTCGGCCAACATGAGGTAGTTGTCTTCATTGCCCGAACGGACGATACCGACGTCGGTGCGAGCGGCGCAGGTGAAGTGCACGAGACTCCGTTAGTAGGTCGACAACAAGTAGGCGAGAATAGCTATCAAAATCAGCAGTCCGACCACCATGATCGTGGATGGACTCTTCGGTCGTGGTGAAGCCACGTGGATCGGGCGGCGCGGGCGTGGCCGGGGCTGCGGAGCCTCGGCCACCTCCGCCATCGATGGATCCGGATCGCCCGGTGGTGCCGCTGGCTGCGCGGCCGGGGCAACCCGCGGATTCCCCATCTCGATCCGGGGCATCATATGGGTGCTGTCGGCTTTCGGTGCCGGCACCGAGTCATCGAGGGGCTCGAACAGCGCTGAAACATCGCCGAATTTGAGTGTGGTTCCCGGGCCCAACGGAGCCTCTCCGGTCAGCCGCTCTCCTTCGACAAAGGTCCCGTTGGTGGAGCCCAGGTCGGTCAGGATCCATACGGCGTCGCGGCGCTGCAGCTTGGCGTGCATCGTGCTGACGCTCGGGTCGCCGATGACCACGTCGTTGTAGTCTCCCCGCCCGATATTGGCCACGGGAACTTTGATCGGCAACCGACGCCCCTTGAGCTCTCCGCTACGGAAGAGGAATGACGCCAATGGCGCTGCCGTCGGCGAGGGAGGAGTGGGTGTCCGTTGCTCGGCAGTAGCGCCGCCCACCGGGAAGCCGTGCATGGTATCGGAGAGCCGGCTGATTGCTCCGGGGGGCGGTGTGGGCGGCTTGACGGGTTGGGGAGCCGGGGTGGCAGGCCGGGAAGCGGCATCGGCGTAGAAGCGAAACTCATCATTGCCGATCCGGATCACGTCGGCTCGAGCCAGCACGTGGGTTTTCCCGCTGCGTTCTCCGTTGACGTAAGTGCCGTTGACGCTGAGGTCCACCAGCACATAACCCTGCGGGTCCGACCGGACCTCGGCATGCTGCCGGGACACGTCGTTGCCGGTTACCACCACGTCGGAGCTCGCGTCCCGACCGATCCGGAGCGGTGCCTGGCCCACGTTGTACTCCCGGCCATCCGTAAGACAGACCAGCCGTCCCCCGGTAGTTCCGGCGGGCGGCTTGTTGCTCTTGGGGGCTACCAGATCGGCAAAGGCGCCGGAGTCGAACAGCTGCGTGCTGCCGCCGCGGGTCGAATCCACCACCCGGAGCTCGTGTTGGCCGATGGCGATCTTGTCGCCGTGCAGCAGCGGAGTGGGCTCCGCCCCCAGGCGAACCCCGTTGACCCTCACCTCCGCCTCGGCCGCTGCGGCCCGGATAGCGGCGGAGCCCGGCTGAGTCGCCTGCACCACCGCGTGCCTCGGCTGCACCCCTTCACCTTCCAGCACCACTTTATTGTCCGACGCCGATCCGATGGCTGTCTCACCGGCAGCTATGGCGTACCGCTCGCCGCCGAGTTCGAGATGGATCATCGATATCCCGAGGAAAAAAGTCGAATCGGAGAAACGTATCCGCCGGTTTGTAGCGAGGCAAGCGATGCGATCACGCGATCTTACGGACCTCTTGCCCGCGCAGCTGCAGCTGGTATAGCCGCTGATAGAGCCCCTGCTGGGCCAGCAGCTCCCGATGGCTGCCCCGCTCCCGGATTTCCCCGTGCTGGAGAACCAGGATCTCGTCGGCGTGCAGTATGGTGCTGAGCCGGTGAGCCACGACGATGCTCGTCCTTCCTACCATCAGCTCGGCGATGGCATGCTGGATCTGCCCTTCGGCTTGGGCATCAACCGAGCTGGTGGCTTCGTCCAGCACCAGAATGGTGGGATCCAGCGCCAGTGCCCGGGCAAAGCTCAATAGCTGCCGTTCACCCACGCTCAGACTCCGTCCCCGCTCTCCCAGTTGGTGGTGATACGCTGCGGGCAGCCGCTCGATGAAGCGGTCGGCGCCGACGCGGATGGCCGCCTGCCGGGCCGCTTCGGCTGAGATTGGCGCGCCCAGCGTCAGATTGTGCAGGATGTCGCCCACAAAGAGGAACAGGTCCTGCTGCACGAACCCGATGTATCCTCGCAGCTCCGAGGTAGAGAGCTGCCGGATATCCACGCCGTCGAGGAGAATGCGGCCTCGCTCGGGATCATAGAAGCGGAGCAGCAGATTTACGATGGTGGTCTTCCCCGCCCCCGTGTGTCCCACCAGCGCCAAGGTCTGCCCCGGCGAGGCGGTAAAGCTCACGTCGCGCAGCACCCAGGGACCTTCGGGGGAGTAGCGGAACCACACGTTCTCAAACCGAACCTCGCCCCTGACCTCCTGATTCAGGCCCAGCGGACGCTCGGGCTCGAGTACCGTAACCGGCTCGTCCAGCAAGGCGAAAACCCGCTCCGATGATGCCATGGCGCTCTGCAGCAGATTGAACTTCTCCGACAGATCCTGCAGCGGCTGGAAAAAGCGCCGGGTGAGCTGAATGAACGCGGCCAGGACCCCCACCGTGAGGCTGCCCCGAATCGTCCGCAGGCCTCCGTAATACAGCAGAAGCGCCGTGGCGACTGCCGTCAGCACCTCCACCACCGGAAAGAAGACCGCGTAAACGGTGATGGAGCGGAGATGGGCCTGAAGGTGGTCTCGATTGAGCACGGCGAACTGCTCTGCCGAGTCCTGCTCCCGGCCGAACAGCTGGATGACCCGCATGCCCGAGAGGCGTTCCTGCAGATACGCATTCAGCCTGGCCAGCCGGACCCTTATGTCGCGGAACGCCTCTCGTACCCGCCGGCGGAAGATGGTCGCGGTGAGCCAAACCAGCGGAATGACCGAGAAGGTCACCAGTGCCAGACGCCAGTCCACCAGCAGCATCATCGTCATGATCGCCAGCAAGGTGAACACGTCACCGAACACGGTGACCACCCCGGAGGAAAATAGCTCGTTCAGCGTCTCGACATCGGAGGTCACCCGGGTCATCAAGCGCCCCACCGGGTTCCGGTCGAAGTAACTGATGCTGAGCCGCTGCAGATGGGTGAAGATCTGCATCCGGAGGTCGTACATGACCCGCTGCCCGACATAGGCGGTCAGCAGCGTCTGCCCATACTCCACACCGAAGTCCACGAGGAGAGCGGCCAGGAAAATGGCGGCCAGACTGCCCAGCAGCCCGGCATCGTGATTCGGAATGGCGATGTCGAGCGCGCGCTGGGTGAGGGCCGGGCCCACCAGCGCCAGCCCCGCGCCGGCCAGAAGAAGCAGAACCGCGAGCCCGGTCAGACCGCGATATGGCCGCAGGTAGGTAAGCAGGCGCCGAAGCAACGCCGCGTCATAGCCTCGGTCGAGGACTTCGTCCTGTTCGCTCATCGCATCCGCGTCTAGCCTGCGGGTTCCACCAGGGTCGGATCCTCCACGCCCCTGAGGCCCTGGCGGACCCAGGAGGAGAAGACCAGGAACCCGAATGCCAGAGTGAAGTAACTCAGAGTCA
>JBJMPB010000576.1:0-2506 GCA_045803455.1 Gemmatimonadales bacterium
AGTTGAATCATTCCAGAAAGTTTTACCAGGAACCTGGACCTGGGCACGCTACATTTCCTTCATCAAACCCGTCGAAGCCAGTCGCCCCCGGGTGGTAGAATAATAGGCGGTCAGGCGGTCAGGTGGTAGGGCGGGCGGACGGTCGGTCAGGCGGACAGGCAGACAGATACAACTAGAGCATCGGGCTACATCCTACATAACTGAATGCACTTAGCGCGTCTAGCTAAGGCAGAGGTTGAGGGACGGCTGCCGACTTGGCGCCGGTCCGCCTGTCCGCCTACCGGCCCGCCCGTTCGACCCGGTTCCGCCCGCTGCGCTTGGCCTGGTACAGCGCCGAGTCCGCTTGAGCCGGCAGGTTGTGAGGACTGCTGCTGGTCTCGGGACAGGCAGCCACCCCGAAGGATGCGCTCAGCGGCCATACCCGGCCCTGCCAGTCCCATCGAATGCTGCCCAGCTTCAAACGAATCCGTTCGGCAATCCGGGAGCCGAGCTCGAGGTCGGTTTCCGGCAGCCACACGGCAAACTCCTCACCTCCGATGCGGGCAGCCACATCGCCGGTGCGGATCTGTTCCCGGATGATCCGGGCAAAGTGAACCAGCGCCGCATCACCGGCGGGATGACCGAGGGTGTCGTTCAGGCTCTTGAACCGGTCCAGGTCGGCATAGAGCAGCGCACCCTGTCCCGCGGTGATCAACCTGAAGGCCTCGTCGAAGCCGCGCCGATTGGGTAGCCCGGTCAGCGGATCAATCGTGGCGGCTCGCTTGTGCTGGTCCGCTTCCAGCGCGCGGTCGATGCGCGCGGCCGCGTTGTGAATTGCCTCCATGATCTCCGCTCGAGCGGGACCCGAGGGCTCTTTCCCAGTCGTGAGCCATATGGCGACCGCGCCGACTGATTTCAAATCATGCCGGATGGGTAGCAGCAGGACTGAGCCCGAGCGGCTCCGCCGGTCGGCCACCGCTCCGCCCATGGGATCGCCCTTGGAGATATGTGCCTCGTGGGTCCCCCGAGCGACCTGGGCCAGCTCGCTGGCATCGGGCAGCTGACTATCGAGCAGACGCCGGTCGGCTCGACCAGAGACTCCAATGACCCGGACGTTTGCGCCATCGAGCGCGGCGACGATCACCTGGCTGTCCAGAGTGCGCTCGAGCTGGTACGCCAGCCGAAGGCCCACGCTACCGACCGACTCCAGCGACGCTCCCTGGGACTGCGCCTGGGCCAGAGCCACGAGGTTGGGACGGCGGCGAACCCCATCGAGTAAGCGGCGCAGATCGTCTTCCACCCCATCCAGTCCGCCCGCCTCGAATTTGTCGGCCAACAGCAGCCCAACGGCGGAACCGCCCTGGGCGTGGAACACCAACATGCCGCCTTCCATCCGCTCCGCCCCGCTCTGTTCCTGGTCTCGTGCCCGCTCGAGTCGGCGGTCCACCGCCACGATTTGAGCGACCGATAGCCGCTCGGGCTCTATGATGCGCTCCGCGCGGGGCCCTTCTTCCTGGGGATCCAGCTCGGAGACCCAAACCCCGATCGCGCGATGAGCTCGGCGCAGCCATTCCAGCGCCGGATCAGGGAGTAGATGGGGAGCCACCCCCGAGCGGAGCGCGCCGGTGCCTTGCTTCCGGCCCAGAAGCCAGCCCAGCACTCCGGACCCGAGCGCCAGGACCAGGAGCGCAACCGCCTCCATCATCCTCGCAGCCAGCCCCGGCGACGAAACCAGAGAAAGATCACCAGGGTCACCAATCCCATCCCGATCATCACTGCCGGGTACCCCCAGCGCTCCCGGAGCTCGGGCATGTAGTGGAAGTTCATGCCGTAAATGCCCACGATGAATGTGAGCGGCAGGAAGAACACGGAGAATACGGTGAGCACCCGCACGACCTCGTTGGTTCGGTGGGATGCCAGCGCGAGCTGGATGCTGAGCAGGTTATTGACGTCCTCCAGCAGCTCGTCGGCGTAGAAGTGCATGCTCTCGGTATTCTCCCGGAGATCCTGGTACAGTGGCGCGGTGGGCTCGGAGCCCGGCACCAGCTTCTTCACCGCATCCAGGGTGTGAATCAGCATCCGGCGCATGAGCGTGACCCGCCGCTTCACCAGGTAGATGCTCCGGAGAAGTCCAGTAAACTCCTGATCTCCGAACACCGTCGCTTCGAAGCTGTCGATGGTCGCCTCGGCTTCCTCCAGTGGCTTCTGATAGGTTGCGACCGCGCCGTTGACCAGATCGATGATAAGCCGGGGGAGAAAACCCCTCCTCCGCTCGGGAGTGCCCTGGGGCGGAGCACTCTTCTGGTACTCCTCCATTACCGTAGTAAGAAAGGATTGCTCGCTGCGGTGAATGGTGACCAGGAAATCTGGCCCGCAGAAGATCGCGACCTTGCGAGTCATTTCATGCAGCGTCGAACAATCGTGTGCTGCCGCGACGTCTATGGCGCGAACGATGATAAAAATCGTGGACCCGATCCGCTCGTATTTGGGGAGGTGATAGGGGTCCAGCGAATCCTCCACCGACGTC
>JBJMPB010000672.1:0-2848 GCA_045803455.1 Gemmatimonadales bacterium
CACCCACCCCTGTGAGAAACCAGCCCGCCTCCGGATCACCAAGCTCGGACAGGCGCGTCTCAACGAGTACCGATCGTAGGCAGGAGCGTCGGTCCGTAGTCGACCAGCACCCAGGAGGAACCCCATGGCCAGCGACGAGCAAATCGCCGTCAGACCACCGGAGGCGAAGCCCAATCCGGCTGATCCGCTGTCGAACCCGCCCACCTTTCCCGAGGTGACACCGCACGACATGCCGGTGCTTCTCCCGAATGAGCCGCCCGAGGAGCCGAAGGACGCTCCTCGGCCCGGGTGCCCGCCGACCCAGCCGGATCATCCGTTGGGACCCCACGACGTCATCGAGTGATGCTTGAGAGCCACTTAGCAGGCTGGCATGCTGAGCTTCGGTCGCATGGGCCGAGGGTGAACGCCTGAAACGCGGAAGGTGATCTGGTCGGGACCACCCTGCACAGAGGCGCACATGACCAAGACCGAGTTGGCCGACAACCTTAATCACCTCGATCCAGGGGCGACCTTGACCGTCCAGCAAAATGTCCTCGCATCTCTGTTCGACGCGGGCATGCTCTCAAAAGAGGCGGTCGCAATGATTGAGGCGTTTGCGCTCGAACACCGCTGCATCTTCTCCTTCGAGTATGGAAAGCCGAGCTTCACGAAGGAGGACATCTTCTGAGACCGGGATCGTAGCTTGCACCTGGGAAGCGAGGTCATCAGCTTCTGCGGCGCGCTGCAATCATTTGGGCTCTGGAGATGACGATGTCACTCACTGCTTAATCCGACTCACTTCGGCTGCTGCGTCTGCTCCTGGGCTGGGGTCCCGTCAGGTTGCCGGATCGAAAGCAGGACAGCGCGCACAACGTGCTCGGCTATGCAGCGGTAGCCAAGCTCATTCAGCTGAAAGGGGTTCTGTCCAGCGTTGGATCGCTGCTCGGTCAAGTACCGGACAGCCTTGGACCGAAAGACGAGAGGGACCGCATTCGCGCGAGCTACTGCCTCGACGGAGGCTACCACTCGGTTGTAGCCCGGATCACCCGCAAGGCTCGCCGTGTACTGCGGGTCGACCAGGACCACATCGATGTCATGTTCTTTCAGCCACTTCACGGTTTCGTCGAGCGACCGCGCAAACTCCTCTGAATCAGTACGCGCCAGCACCTCTGTCGTGCCCACCTTCCAGATCACCAGATCCGGCTCGACCTCCGCCACCATGCCTTTGATGCGTTCGGATGCATCCTCCATGGTCTCGCCCGACGTGGCGCGGTGCTCCATGACGAAATCGGACCCGGGCAACAATCGCTCAAGTTCGTGCTCCAGCCACGAAGGATAGCTCCCAGAGCCTGTGCCAAGCGCGCTCATCGCGGGTGAGCCGAGCGTGAGGACCTTGACCGGACGCTTTTCGTCTAAAGCCGTTTTGACACCGTCCAGGGGGGCTAGCGCGAATAGCTTTCCGTCCGGGACAAAGCACTCGGACGAGAGACTCGGTTCGGCACGTTCCGCCGCCCGCGCGTCGGCTGAGAGCTGCTCGCCTGACTGAGCCCAAGCAGGCAAGGCCGCAAGGAGAAGGCTCACACCTGCTGCGAGGACCTGGGTGATCGAGTGCGCCATTCAACAAACCATGCGGTGAACACGAGAAACAGAATACCAGAGCTAATCAGAGCGAGATCTAACATGAAACAGGCCGGTGGGATTCATTGGGGTGAGGGCAACGGTGTAACCGAGCTGCTTGAGCGTACCTGTTCCATCCATGGCGGGTCGAGCCGGGCCCGGTGGGCAACTAGGATGAAACGGTCATGTTGCGGCCCGTTGTGTGAGGGTGACGTCGAAGCCGAGTTGGCCGAGCTTTCGGGCGAGGCGAGCGGCGAGACGGGATCGCTCGGTGCGCTGGAAGTGATCGGGCCCAAGATCGTGATACGCCGCCCCGCGCTTCAGCATGTGGTAGATTGCCGTCAGCATGGCCGCCGCCACGGCCACAATCGCCTTGCGGGGGCCCCGACGCGCTTTGAGCCGCTGAAACAGCGCATGCGGGTAGCTGGCCTTGACCCGCGCCGCACACCAGGCGCTCTGCACCAGGACAGCCTTGAGCCAGGGAGCGCCGGGCCGGAGCCGGGTGGAGCGGCGCTTACCCGCACTCTCGTCGCTGCGGGGACAGTGCCCGGCCTAGGAGATCAGATGTGCCGTACTCGGGAAGGGGCGCATGTCCATGCCGATCTCGGACTGTGGCATGAAACGGCCAACCACACCATCATCCGCCACCCCGGCCCCCTTGCGAGGTGAGGCTTTTCTTCGCGCCAGGACGCAACGTACCGGGCAGGCCACGTCCAAAGGCGCAGGCCCCGGGTTCCCTGAGATGGTGCCAGGCACACCCCAGGAGATCCCATGCACTCGCCTCGACCCACCCCGATGCGGGCCGGTTGACACTTTGGCTTTGGGCGCTTGCGGCATTGTAGATAGAAGGGTGGTCAGTCCTGCTTGCGACGACACCTCAGCACCGAAGAGGACACATGCGCTACACTCATCTCGCAACGCTGTTCGGCTATCTTGTTCTGGTCGTCTCGTCCGCGCTGGCGCAGACCACTGCGCCAGGCACCGCAACCACTCCAGGCGGATCACCAGGCGCAGCCCCGGGCAGCAGGGGCGATCCCGCAGACTGGTGGTGGATCATCCTCATTCTTTTGGCAGTGGCTGTCGCGATCTGGTATTTCATGCGAAGGCGTGGCGGGCGCGTCTAATCGAACCCACACCGACAATCACATTGAGTCTGTGCGGCACCCGCGCGCAATCCCTGCACACGAGGGGATTACGAGCCAAGTGACACCTTCAGTTCGAGCAAAGGGCCCGGTGCTCACCAAGGAGGCCG
>JBJMPB010000010.1:0-2852 GCA_045803455.1 Gemmatimonadales bacterium
GAGTTTTTCCCGCGGCAAATAGAGCAGCAACTGGTGCCTGATCTGATCGGCCTGGCGAAGGACCTTTCCGGGGTAGCGGCGGCAGCTGGGAGTTGCTCTGGTCTTCACGCATCCGTTGTAGCGCAGCAGCGCTGAGCGCACGTCTCTGGTACGCTTCAGATAGCTGGCAAAAACGCGAGCTCCGTGGCAGATGTTTGCCTCGACCTGGAGCAGGTCGTCGGAATCACAGTCGAAGACTCCCGCATGGAACCGCATCACCTGCATCAATCCAATGGCGCCGCGGTTGCTTACCGTCTCGGGCTCCAACCGAGCATTCTCCGTCAGCAGTACGCCGGTGAGCAGGCTGGGCGAAAGCTGCAGCTCTCGCGCTTCCTTCACGATCGCCCGAGCCACCCGGTTGGCCATTACCGGGTCGGCCGAGTTGCTGAGGATCTGCGCCAGCGGTAGATGATCGTAACGGGCGACGACCTCCCGTTCCCACGTGGTGCTGTCGACGGGAACTCTGGTTGCCGCGCCAGCGCTGCGCCGCGCCATCAGCGGGTGAGCCGAGATCCCGCTGGCAATCGAAGGTACCGTAAACTCGACGTTGGGCGTCAGCAGCAAAGCGCCGGCAAAACCTGCCGCTGCCAGCAACGTCAGAAACGCCCGGCTGGGCGTTCGGAGCTGGGTCCAACCTGAGCCACTCGACAGGTAAGAAATGATCTGTCCCTTTCGCAATTGAGCGTGCGCCGGGGCCGGGTTTACGCAAGAACTGGTGCACAGTGCTGTGGAGGCCGGCGTCGAACGGCTGGGAGGCTTGCGAGGTAAGGGCTTGCGGCGCGTGAGGGAGGGTACTGTGTATCGAAAGGCAGATGCCATGGGCCGGGCGACCTGCCAGCCAAGTGCTTACATGAGCGACGCGAGCAGGCTCATCATGGCGAGATCGTACGGATCGGCGGAGGGATCCTCATCGGGAATCTCGTAATGCTGTTGTGGAGTCTCCAGAATCAGAGGGATGCCCTCACTCCGCTTGTCCCGAAGGAGCCAGCGGAACGCTTCGCTCCCAATCTTGCCCTGCCCGATCAGCACATGACGATCCTTGTTCGATCCCAGCGCCCCTTCGCTGTCATTCAAATGGAAGAACGAGGGAGTACATCCAGATGCTTCCTCGAACAGATCAAGAATTTTCCGGAACTCTGCCTCAGACCGGCTAATGTCGTGTCCCGACGAGAACAGGTGGCAGGTATCCAAGCCGTAGCCAGTGCGGTGCTTGAGCCGCTGAGGAACGCCGGCAAGGATGGCACCCATCTCCTCCGCCGTCCGGCCGATCGTGGTGCCCGCTCCGGCCGTGTTCTCGACCAGAACCCGGGTCTTCCCCTCTACTTTTTCCAATGCCTCGGTAATGGCCTCGGCAACGCGGGACGCGGCTGCCGAACGGTCTCCTCCGATGGCGGCACCAGGATGAAAGCAGATTCCGCCCACACCCAGTGCGGTGGAGCGCTCCAGCTCTTTGGTGAGACCGGCCCGCGCTCTCGCCGCCTTGGTCGGATCCTCAGTGGCGGTATTGAGAACGTACGCCGCATGAACGACAACGTGCTCCGGGGCAATTCCAACGCTGCCCAGCGCCGCTCGGAACCGCTGGACCCGGTCCGGCTTCATAGTCGCTTTATCCCCATAGTACTGAGGCGGAGCGGTGAAGATCTGGAGCGCCTTCATGCCCGCGCTTCCCGCCCGGAGCGCGGCCATGCTGATGCCTCCGTTTGCGACCGTGTGCGCGCCCAGGTATCTCGTCACTCGTGCTCCTTAACGTGATCGTAGGCACAGATGATCTTCGGTGCCCGCCCCATTATACCAGCCTCGAAACATTACCTGCATTCTTGCTCTGGAGGTTAACGTGGCGCGTGACAAGGACGAAGCGATCAACAGCTACATCACGGATATGCTGTCTCTGGAGGAGCACATCCGGAAGGCAGTCAGCGGACAGTTGGAGGATTTGGCCGATTATCCCGAGGTCACCCGTGACCTCCGGCAGGTGCTCCGGAAGACGGAACAGCACATCTCCGACCTCAAGGAGCTGAGTGACCGGCGAGGTGCCAAGGGCGCGACCGACGCGATTAAGCGTGCCGGCTCTATCCTGCTAGGCCTCGGGGCAGCTGCGGTTGATCTGGTGAGAAAAGAGGGTTTGGCCAAGAACCTGCGCGATGATTACACGGCCTTCAGCCTGGCTACGGTAGGGTACGTCATGCTTCACACCACGGCGCTCTCATTGCGCGAGCAGGAGGTAGCGGATCTGGCTCGGCAGCATTTCTCCGACTACGCCCACGCGGTGACTCTGCTTCACAACGTCATCCCTGGCGCCGTGGTGCGTTTCCTACGTGAAGATGGTCTGCCCGTTCGGGAGGATGTCTTGCCCGAGATCAGCCGGACGATCGAGCAGATCTGGCGTTCGCAGTCTGATCAGGCGCCGAAGGCTGAAGAGACCTCGGTGGCCCGGAACGCTTAGCCCGCCGGCCGTTTCCATCGTTTGAGCTTCTATCAACGTGGTGTCGGCAGTAGAACAGGCGGGCCGGCATCACGTTGAGTGGCTCAAATTCCTGAGACACGGAACCGAAGACCTGCTGCAGGTGCGGCAGCACGGCCCGAGTGAACTGATATACCAGAAATGCGCCGTTGGGATCGAGCACCTCATGGGTGGTACGCAAGATCGAGTCCCGCAACTCCGGCGGCATGGTGGTATAGGGAATACCCGAGATCACATAATCAGCCCGGTGGAGCTGAAGCCCCGCCAGTACGGCGCCGGCATCCGCCGCCGAGCCATGAACCACGTGGAGCCGGTCATCCTGCAGCTTGGCGCGAAGGAATCGCACGAAGTC
>JBJMPB010000072.1:0-4462 GCA_045803455.1 Gemmatimonadales bacterium
CGCCCTACCCTACGAAAGCGGCCGAAACCGAACGGCCGCGTTCGGTCCAACGAACACCGTCGTTCCAACAGCTCGCCCTCGGTGGACGCGCGCCGCTCGAGCCACCGCACGCAGCAGATGCGCAGCAACTCAGCTCTGCGAACCCGCACGAACCACCACACGCCAGCCCTTCCGCTCTCGTGCAATGGCCTGCTACGCAAGGCTTCATGATGGACGACTTGCCGGGGTTCCTCGATGGCATGCAAGTGCTCATGGGGGATCCGATGGGTTATGCCGCAAGGTCATCGTGAAGGTTGTCGCAAGGCCACAGGGGCAGTTGCCGGTCAGCGCTCGTCACGAGATGAGGGGACCACCACCACGGGGCAGCCAGCGTGCAGCACAGCGGCATGGCTCACCGACCCAAGCAGCAGCTCGGAAAAGCCCCCATGTCCCCGTGATCCGACCACCAGCAGCTCAGCGTCGACCGACAGCTGGACCAACGCCTCCGCTGGGTGTCGGTCCTCCACCACCGTCTGCTGCACCTCGACCCCGCTGACCGTCTCCCCAAGCTCACCGAGCAGTGCCTCAAGGAGCTGGTCAGCCTGGCTGCGGACGGCCTCCTCGAACGCCTGTCGACGGTGCACCGACGCGGTCAGTTCCGGCGGGGGTTCTCCAGCCGCCTCGACGGCCGCATCGTAGGTATGGGTGGATCCGAAGTAGACCGGCGCTGCCAGATTCTTGGCATGGTAGGCGTGCACCACCTGCAGCACCGCCTGCCGCAGGCGCGCCTCGGCGGCCGCCCAGGCAAGCGCCCGCCTGGCGTCGGGCGAAGCATCAACGCCAACCACGATCCTGCCCACCCGGGGCACCTCCTGGACCGGACACGGATGCCCGGAACGCCTTGGCTCGCAGTGGTCGACCATATCCAGAACGCACGTCTGGGGTCGAGGCTGGCAGCGGATGCTAACCGGTTGGCTCACGCGCCCGCTGATCCGTGCTGGGCCCGCAGCCCACCGGCGAACCACGGACAATAGCATGTCGCTGCGGTTGCAGGTGTGAGGTATAGGCTGCGGCAGGCGCCAGAGAACGGGGAGGGATGATCCATGCTTGGGGAGCATCCGATCACGCCGGGCTGCTGGCCAAGGACCTGGCCGCAGCCCGCGAGTTCTACCACGACAAGCTCGGGCTGGAGATCCTGACCGAGAACGAGAACGCCATCGTCTTCAAGTGCGGTAACGGCACCCACCTGGACGTGACCAAGAGCACGGTTGGGACGGCCGACGAGCAGACCCAGGCGTCGTGGCAGGTCAGCGACCTCCGGGCCGAGGTGGCTGAGCTCCGCGCCCGCGGGGTCAAGGTCGAGGACTATGACCTGCCTGGGCTCAAGACCGAGGACGGCATCGCCGATATCGGCTTTGCCTGGGCGGCCTGGATCATCGACCCGGGAAAGAACGCCCTCGGCATCCTCCAGCTCAAGGAGTAGCCGAGGCCCACGGCGTCGGGAGCCGGCGGGCATGGAGGAGCATAAGCGGTCATGGTCCGTCTCTGGTCCGTGGCACCAGGCGTAGCAGCGGACAACCGCGGATCCTCACGGACACTGACCCAGCAGCTCACGGGCCGTCCTGGCAGGTCGACAGACCACCGTCCTGTCGCTTACAACGACGAGGTCAGCTTGCCAGCGAGCCTCTGGTCGGCACGGCGAAGCTTGCCGGGCTCGGCTCGTCCCTCCACTCGCGGCCCTACTCCGCTCCTCGCCCGGCCGGTCCGACCGCTCCTGCGCAAGGATCCGGAGATCCGACACCCGCTGCCGCTCCTGCCTTTCACTTGAGTCACTTGACGGCTTCGGCGAGCAGCGTGACCTGATCGAGCTCCGAGGAACTCGGAATCATGATCAGCTCGTCGCAGCCGCTCTGCTCGAAGGCCGCAACATAGCCCCTGACCATCTCCTCACTGACGGCTGCGCTGGCAGCGATCTGGTCGGCGAACTCGCCAAGCCAACCGTAGTAGTGCTTCATGTACGAGTCGGCCTGCTCCCGCGCCCTCGGCCCGAGCGCGAAGTAGGCAAGCGAGAGCTTGCGTGGCTTGCCCGACCGCCCGGCCGCCTGCCACGCCTCATCCACCGCGCCTGCCAGCTGGGCGAACATCTCCGGGGTGCCGCCACCCATGATCCAGCCATCGCCGAAGCGGGCGGCGCGCCGCAAGGCCGCCTCATCGTGGCCACCGACGATCAGCTCCGGCCCACCCTGGCGGGCCGGCGTCGGCCCGATCGCTCCCGCGTAGCCGCGCTCCTCACCGCTCCAGATCCGCTTCAGCTCCTCCAGGAGCTCCTCCAGCCGACGGCCCCGACCCGTCGTCGGGAGCCCGCTCGCCTCGTAATCGTCGTCGCGCCCGCCAAGCCCGACCGCCAGCACCAGCCGGCCCCCGGACAGCCGGTCCAGCGAAGCGGTCTGTTTGGCCAACAGCGCGGTGTTGGCGTGCAGCGGCGCGATCAGGATCGAGGTGGTGAGCCGAATCCGCTCGGTCACCGCCGCCGCAGCCGCGAGCGCGATCAAGTCGTCATAGTTCGGGTAGACAAGACGGCCAATGGTACCCAAGGTGCTGAAGCCCGCCTCCTCGGCCCGCCGCGCCCACTCCACAAGCGTTCTTCCCTCGGTGTCGGGGATCGTGGTTGGCAGGCCAATCCCAACATCCACGATGACTCCTCCTTGACCTCGGGCCGAGCTCGCCCGGCCAGTCAACCACTGAACAAAGCTCGGGTATCGTACGGGCTCTGTCCCAGCTCGTCGGACCCTTCGCTGAGCTCGGGCGGGCTTGGGAAATATTTGGAGGATGGCCCAAGGGACAACCACGGTCATCAGTGGTCCACAGCGGTCAACCCCAATTCGCTGCATGAGCAGCGCAGACGGCGCGATCAGCCTGGCTTGACCACCCGGTCCCTAGATGGCATGCAAGCAGTCAGCTTCGAGGGGCCATGGTGTGAGATGACTGCCCTGTGCGCTGTGGTGTCGCACCCTCCTGGTTCCTTCAGCCGCAGTTGCACCACGATCCCGAAGGCTTGGAGGCGGATTGGAGTGAGCTTCGGTTCCGCCCACCGCAGCATGCCTGGAACGCGGGCTGGCGGAGCAGCTGTCTGTTCAGGTCATGATGCCAGTTGGCGGGGGCTGTCCAGGCTAGGGCCGTCTTCGTAGAGCCGGTGTTGCCGAGCGCTCACCAGGCCAAGCTGGCCCAGGGTGGCAACGATCCAGTCGTGCTTGGCGTTGCTGAACGCCACCGGATCAACTGGTCCGCCTTCCACGATCGCCAGCTTGAGCGCGGCGTACCGGCGCCGTAGGAGCGGGTCGGTGCGCAGGGCGTCTCGAAAGCCGCGCATGGCGGCAACCTCAGGGCTGGAATCAGGCACCACGTGCACGTGGACCCGGTAGTCGGTTGCTCCATGGCGGAAGGCCCCCCACAGCATCGGCCGGGTGGCTGGGAAGGCCGTAGGGATCTGGCGTTGGAAGCCAAGCTCGAGCAGGGTCTGGGTGATGGCCGGGATGTGGGCCGGCTCGGCGGCCAGCAGCAGGTCGATGGTGCCCTTGCCGGCCAGTCCGGCTACCGCCGAGCTGCCTACGTGCTCGGCTGGTGCGCCCGGCCACCTGGTCGCGATGAGCGCGATGAGCCGCCTGGCGACCTCGGGGGCGTGCGGATTGGCCTGGTGGACCTCAACCGGGACGCGGAGGTAGCGGCCGATCGGTGGGTCGGATGGCGCGGTCATGCTCGGGTCGGATGGGTGAGGGTCGGTGAGGACGGCAATGCTGTGCATGGCGACCTCCCCGAGAAGCACGGCCTATGGGCCTAGAGCAGCAGTGTGGCGTGGCGCCGTCACGGGATGGCGACGGCGAAGTGTCGCGGCAACGGCGAACGGGACTCGACCCGGTCGCGATCGCCGATCGGATCGGACACGACTACCAACGATCTGGACTGGCATGGGCGGTCATTGCGGTTACAGCCCCGCTAGTTCGCGACCTACTTCGGTCGGGCCCGGCCCGAGCCTCCTCAAGCCGGTTCGAGGCTCACTTTCGTCACCGCCAGAGGTGACGGCCGCAGCAGGCATGCCTATCCGGTGTCCAAGAGAACCGGGAGCGATGGATCGGCTACGAGGTCACCCTCGAACCCCTCGCCGTATAACGGGGGATTCTTTCAGGATGAGGTCCAGCGTGGGTGTCACCGGGTGCCCTACGAGACAACCCCACCCAGAGTTGATCTTTCGCCAGACCGCGGGGACAGGACCAAGCAAAACAAGTAAGCAAGAATATGTGGTCCTGCGGTCGCAGAGTAGAACCTACATAGTTCTAGGAATTTCAGCCACGGTCTGGTATGCCCTGGCTTGCGAGCCGGCAGAATGTCGCATGGAGTTCCTCCGCTGAGTAGGAGATGGCGTCGTTCTCGAGCCAAGCTGCACCCTGCCGAGCGGGCCCATGTCGGCGATGACCTGGCCTCCGAC
>JBJMPB010000580.1:0-6855 GCA_045803455.1 Gemmatimonadales bacterium
CCCATCCTGATGACCTCGGTGGCTACCGTCATGGGCGCTCTGCCCATCGCCCTGGGGCTTGGGGCAGGGTCACTCAGCCGGCGCCCGCTGGGTTACGCCATCGTCGGGGGTCTCATCTTCTCCACCCTGCTCACACTCTACGTGGTCCCCGCGGTGTACTTGATCTTCGATGGCGTGCTGGAACGGTCTGCCCGCCGGCGGATCTCCCGGCAAAGTGTTCTGGCACCGGCGGAGGCCGACTGATGCTGCTTTTGCTGCTCGCGCTCCAGGCCACCCCGGTTCAGCAGGACTCGATCCCTGGTAGCGATTCGCTGCCCCGCATTACCCTGGCGGAGGCCCTGAGACGCTCGACTCGGCTGGATCCGGACTACGTCCAGGCATTGGGACAGATCGACAATGCGGAGTGGGGGCGGCGGGCGGCAATGCTGGCGTTCTTCGTTCCCACCATTTCGGTCGGCTTGGACGAGACCAAGTACTCTCAGGAGTTCTTCAATCCCGCCAATCCGGCCAATCCCACCAGTACACTGGTGGTCGGTCGGGCCAGCGCCAATTACGAGATCTTCAGCCTTCGCAAATTCGCTGACGTATCCCGCAGCAAGGCCGATCTTGCCAGCGCCGAGGCGGGTGAGCTGGAGCAGCGTTTTCGAGCCGCCCTGGAGACCGAATCGAGCTACTACGATGTGCTGGTCAACCAGGAGCTGACCCGGGTAACTCAGGAACGAATTACCCGAGCCAGGCAGGGCTTGGCCGTAGCTCGTGCCCGGGTGACGTCGGGGGCTGCCGTGCAAACCGACTCGCTTCAGCTGGTGCTGGAGCTGATCCGGGCGCAGGTCGAAGGGCTGCGCCAGCGTAACGCGCTCCGCACCGCCCAACTGGAGTTGGGCCGACGGGTGGGCGCTTCGGCCCCGGTTGACGCCGTTCCAGCCGACACCGCTACACCTCCGCTACTTCCCATCTCCCTGGCCGACGCGGTAAGGATCGGTTTGGACCAGGGACCGCAGTATCGGACGGCTAGGGCAAACGAGAGCTCGGCCGACGCTGCGCTCCGCTCGGAGCGAGGGGACTATCTGCCGGTTCTCAGCATAGGCGGCGTGCACCAGCGGTACGACACTCAGTTATTCCCCGGCGCCTCCAATATCACCTCGGTCACCTTCAGCCTCTCCTTCCCGCTCTGGGACAACGGGCAACGGGAAATCGAGCTCAGTCGAGCTCGGGTCAACCGGGACGTGGCGCGGGCAATCCGGGAGGATCTGGAGCGCGCGGTGCGGCGCGATGTCTCCAGCGCGTACGACACCTACCAGACCGCCACCGCTGCCGTCGAGCTGGCCCGCGTGGCGGTGACCGTGGCCCAGCAGAGTTATCGGATGCAGGACCTGCGCTACCGGTCAGGGGCTAGCACCATTCTCGATCTGCTCGATTCCCAAGTCAGTCTGGCCGAGGCAGAAGCCGGGCTGGTCCAGGCCCGATATCAAACCCGGCTGGCCTTGGCGCAGCTCGAAGCCATTCTCGGACGTCGTCTCTTCTCGAACAAGGATGCTCCGTGAAGCCCATTCATATAGTACTGCTGATGCTCGCGGCGCTCGCGGGCTGCAATCGGGCAGAATCCGAGGGGAAGGGGTCGGAAGGTGGTGGAGGTCCTGGCGGAGGGCCTCCGGCTATGCCGGTCGAAGCCGCCGCGGCTCGATCCGACACGGTGGTGGATGCCATTCTCGCTACCGGACAGATCGAGGCCATGCAGTCGATCGACCTCCGCCCCGAAGTGGAGGGCCGGCTGGTGCAGATCCTCATCCGCGAAGGGGCGCTGGTTGTCCGGGGCACGCCATTGTTCAAAATCGACGACGCGGAGCTGAAGGCTCAGGTCGCCGAGGTCACCGCCGAGCGCGACCTGGCCCGGCAGTCGCTCACCCGCACCCGTGATCTGCTGAGCCAGAAGGCGTCATCCCAGGCCGAGCTGGAGCGCGCGGAAGCGACGATGCGAAGCAACGAAGCCCAGCTGGAGCGGCTCAGGGTGAGGCTGGAGCGCACCCTGGTGCGCGCGCCCTTCGCCGGCGTCGTTGGGCAGCGGTTCGTAAGCCTGGGCGACTACGTGAACAGCGACACGCGGCTGGTTTCCCTGCAGACGGTTACTCCCCAGCGGGCCTCCTTCCAGGTGCCCGAGCGCTACGCCGATCAGCTGAAATTGGGACAACGGGTGAACTTCCGGGTTGCCGCGCTACCTGGCCGCGATTTCAGCGGGAAGGTGGATTTCGTGGATCCGATGGTGAAACTGCCCGGACGAACCATCATGGTGAAGGCCGTAGTCCCCAACCCGCGACGCGAGTTGCAGTCCGGCATGTTCATCGAAGCCCGCCTGGCCACCGACGTACGGCCAAACGCGGTAGTAATTCCGGAAGACGCCGTGTTGCCGCTGCAAGGGGCGAGCTTCGTCTGGGTGGTAAACAACGGAAAGGCGGCGCGGCGCCAGGTGGAGCTCGGCGTCCGTACCCCCGGGTTTGTCGAAGTCAAGAATGGTGTGGAATCGAATGAGCAGGTGGTGGTCGGGGGGCAGGAGCGTCTGGCCGAAGGTGCCCCCGTGCAGGCCAAGCTGGTAGAGCGCCGCCCCGCCACCGCATCGCAGGAAGATGTAGGCGAGGCGCGCTCCAACCGCTAGAACAAACCGCTCTTGGCCGCTGCCCAGAGTCGGGTAAGTCGGTCGAATCCGTCCTGCAATATCTCCACCTGCTGGGGGCTGGGCGAGGCGGCAACAGCGGTCTCCAGCTCTCCTACCACCCGGCCCATCTCCTGGCGCCCTCCTTTGGCGGCCTCCACTTTGATCTCCGCTAGAATCGCGGCGATCTTCCGGCGTACGCTTTCATCGTCAGGGACCTGCCACAGGTAGGTGGCGCTGTCTCGGCCGGACTTACACAGCTCGCCCAGACGGTCCATCAATGGTGGTACCTGGCGCCTAGGCGCCGGTTTTGGCTCATCGCTCATGGAGTCTCCCTGATAAGATTAGCGCGAGTCGTCATCTTCTTTCCGATCTCACTCGCCGTTGTGGCAGCTTCCGGCCCGGCAGTCCCGGCGGAGGCTCAAGCGCCGCCCGCCTCTCCGGCGCCCACTTCGAGAGAGCTCCCCCGATTTACCCTGCGGCAAATCATCCTGGGAACGAAGCGGGCTGTAGTGCGTTTGCCCGGGCCTTGGCTCCGTGCGGCCACCAGTGTTCCCCCCGAATCGGTCGCCACACGGGCATATCTGACGGCTGTAGAACAGCTCGGAGTCGAGCCGCTGGGAGGAAATGTGCTTTCCGCCGAGCGGTCGCAGCATGTCATGGGGTTGTACCGCCGCGGTGAATTGGTGGCGGCACTCCAGAGCACTCTTGAAAGCATCCGCAGCGCTATCCCTTTAGAGAGGGTCCGGGCTCGGTTCGACCGGATCTTTCGGCCCCGTGGAGCGTGGATCGTGGATCTCCATGACGCCGCATACGCCTGGGCTCGAAGCCGCGCGTCGTCCATCACCTGGGAAGCAGCCCGCCCGGCGCTGGCAGGAACACACTGGCTTGGCTCGGAGGCCAGAAAAGCAGAGCCAGAGGCTCTGCAGCGAGCGCTTTATGGCCTGGCGGTGATGGACGCAACCGACTCTGCGGCTTTTGCTGCCGCGAAGGCATCTCTCTGGCAAACAGACTCGGCGTCGGCCGCGGCGGTGCTGCTGCTCCTCAACGGCTACACTGAAGGTCAACGCTGGTACGCCGATGCGCTGGACTTCTTTCTGCGGGAGCGTTGGACTTCCGAGAAAGGAGGAAGGTCGATTCAGGACTATGTCCGACAGGGTTGGCTCGCTGCGTACGGCTCCAATTTTGATGCCCCGCTGCCTCGAATAGAGACCCGATGGTTCGGCTACCCCCAGGCCGTCCCCCAATATGGGGTGCCGCCTGCACTCTTCCAACGATTGATTCATCCGGACAACTCCCTTGCGTCCGAGTGGTTGCAGCAGAATGGCGAGCCCGACCTGCTCCGCACCCTGCGCTGGCTGCCGCAGGGCGACACCAGCCCGGCACTGCTCCACACGCGGACCGAGACGCTTCGGTTGACCACTGTCTCCCGACAGTCTCGTGAGAGTCTTAATGGCTTTCTCGAGCCCGATGATGCCATCGCTATCGACCCCGGCTACTCACCATTGCTGGCGCTCGGTGCCATCGTGCATGAATGGCAGCATCTTTTGTTCCGTCGGCGGCAGCTCGAGCAGTTTGCCGAATCATTGGGAGACCAGCCTCGGCTTATCCTGCGTCTGCCGGGAATCCAGCCACACCTCGCAGAAGGTTTTGCCGAATGGAGCGCGGAGCGGATCCTGAGTCCCATCACCGCGCGATGGCCCCTGTTGGGACTGGGTGAACTGGAGAAGCGCGCCGATTTGAATCAACGGGGGCAGGACGATCAGCACGCTCTGGGGTATGCCATGGTGCAAGCGCTCGCCTCCGCGCTCGGTGACCCGGCACGAGTCACTCAGGTGCTGCTCCGCCATGCCGACGAGCCATCGGCAATTGCCCGAGAGCCCGCGGTCATCAAGGCATGGAGCAAATACCGGGGTGCCCAGGATCGGAAACTGTCCTCTCCCATGTTCCAGGCACTTATTCCCGAGGTCACCTTTACCGTGGACGACGGTTTTCCCGAGGTTGTGACCACCCGCATCCTGGTTCCCCGCTGATGGTGCAAGTCCTTCGAACGATCGCTTTGGTGTCAGTCTTCTTGGCACCAGGCGTGTCCGCGCAGACCACCCGGGCGGAGCGCACCGACTATCGGCAGACTTCATCCTATGCCGATGTACTTGCGTTCCTCGACTCTCTGCAGACCATCACACGCGATCTTCGTTTGGGCACCATCGCAACCAGCCCGGAGGGACGCGCCGTGCCCTATGTCATTGCATCGCGGCCGCTGGTCAGTAGTCCCGCGGAGGCTCAACGCTCGGGCAAGCCGGTGATCTACCTGCAGGCGAACATTCACGCGGGCGAGGTTGAAGGAAAGGAAGCCGCTCAGATGCTGCTGCGGGACCTGACGACGGGCCCGCTCCGGCCTCTACTCGATAAGATCGTGCTGCTGGTGGTCCCGATCTACAACACCGATGGAAACGAGCGCTGGGGCTCGGGAGAACAAAACCGTCCGGGTCAAAACGGGCCGGAGCCGGTGGGTCAAAACCAGAACGGTCAGGGGCTCAACCTCAATCGTGATTACGTCAAGATGGAAGCGCCGGAGACCCGGGGCTCGGCCGCGCTGCTTCTTCAATGGGACCCGGATCTCTTCATGGATCTCCATACCACCAACGGCAGCTATCACGGATACGTCCTCACCTACGCGCCCGGCCTGAACCCCAACTCCAATGCCGCTGTCGCGCTGGTGCGGGACCGCATTCTCCCGACTCTGCGTCAGCGAATGCAGCAGCGCTACAAGCAGCCGACCTTCTCCTACGGCAACTTTCGCAATCAGGATCCGGATTCGCTGCTCCAGGGCTGGGAGACCTACGATGCACGGCCCCGGTTCGGGACCAACTGGATGGGGCTGCGGGGCCGACTTTCGATTCTGAGCGAGGGCTACAGCAATGCGGATTTCCGAACCCGGGTGTCAGCGACGTACAACTTTGTTCGGGAGGTGCTGGAGTTCGCGGGAAACCAGGCCGCGCTGATCAGATCGGCGGTCCGCGAATCGGATCGGGCAAGACCCGAGTCATTGGTGGTCCGCTCCAAGCTGGCGCCTCCCGCGGTGCAGGAGGTGGTTGCGGAGATCACCCAGGATGCCGGCGCGGGCACCAACGGTTATGCCCGCCGCCGCCGGACCGGCGTTTACCGCACTCTTCGGATGCCGGTGTTCGACCGTTTCACCTCGGCTCGACAGGAAGCCATCCCCCGGAGGTACCTCATACCCGCCCGGCTGACCGATATCGTTCAGCTGCTACGGCGGCAGGGAGTGACCGTTGGGCGGATCTCGCGTCCACTCAGGACATCAGTTCAGCAGTTCACAGTAGACAGTCTCTCGGTGGACTCGCTTTTCGAGGGCCACCGCAGCATCCAGATCGAAGGAAGGTGGCGCAATGAGCCGCTTGACAGCGCGATCACTGCTGGCTGGTTTGGCGTCTCCACCGATCAGCCGCTCGGCACCCTGGCTGCGTACCTGCTCGAGCCAGCATCCGAGGACGGCATTGTGACCTGGAACCTGCTGGACCGGGAGCTGCAGCCGGGACAGCCATACCCGATACTCCGAGGCCGGCAGCCGCTGTCGGCGCCGACGGTGTTGGTGCCCTGACCAGCAAACCATCGTGGTATTTTGAGACAGAGCTCTTCCATTCATCCGAGGATGACGTCGTCATGACCACCGGTACCGCCGCACATACCCGGTCCGTGATTCACTGGTTCTGGGATTGGACCAAGTCCATTATTGTCGCGCTCGTAGTCTGGTTCTTCCTGCGGACGTTTCTGGTGGAGGCATTTCGAATTCCCTCGGGCAGCATGGAGAACACCCTGCTGATTGGTGACTTTCTCTTTGTCAATAAAGCCCTTTACGGCGCAGAGGTCCCCATCATCCATGCCCGGCTTCCCGCGGTACGGGAGCCGAAGCGCGACGACATCCTGGTCTTCGATTCAGTCGAGGAGGAAGGGCTGAAGGTGGTCAAGCGGCTCATCGGCATGCCCGGTGACACGCTGAGCATGGAAAACGGTGAGCTGTTCCGGAATGGCCAGCGGGTGAACGAGCCCTACGCGCTCCACTCTGATCCAACCCGCTCCGAGGACCCCATTCAGCGCGCCAAAATGCGGGAGTGGCAGCTCCCCCATCTGGTCCGGCGTGACCCTGGTGCCTATCAACCCGACCTGCAGGAGTGGGGGCCCATCGT
>JBJMPB010000158.1:0-3177 GCA_045803455.1 Gemmatimonadales bacterium
GACGATCTTGTCGCAGCGCACGTTCAAGCATCGTGTGGTCAGCATTTGACGCATGGTCCGACTGGGCGAGAGCTGTCCGGAACAGGTACCGAGCCTCCCGCTGTGCTGCGATGGCTTCTCATGCAGGCGAGCGTGCTCGAAAACACGAGGCCTTCGTGCAAGGTCACGAGCCGTCAAGGGCTGAGGTAGGGCTGCCGGCGGGCTGGAGGGACGACCCGGACACCTCGTCACCGAGTGATCCTAGCCACTGCGCAGGACGGTCAAGGCGAGCATCGCTGCAGGTGGAACGTGCTCGAGGCCAAGGCTGTGGGCCCGGCCACCCCGACGACGTGACCGCGCGGCTGGCGACGTAACGGTTGCCGGACGGGCCGACGTGACGCTGGTCGAGTGCAGTTCGCGTGTCCGGACCTAGGCTAGTGCCTGTCCGGGATCAAAATCACTCCGAAGGCGGACCCTCGCTCTCACGAACCCGAGCCGAGGCAAGCCGACTCCTGGCGGAATCCGGGCGCCTCAGCGATCAAGTCCTTGCCAGTTCCAGAATGTCCCGAGCCGGCCAAGCCAACGTCTGCCGTGCCGTCTGTGCGTCTACGTTGGCTCATTCTTCGCTGCACCCGGAGCTTCCTCGCTGTCCCCAGAACCTGGGAAGCACCCCGACCGGCACCTGTCCGGACCCCCTACGGCGTTGCCATTCTCGCGGCCACGCGCAACCAGTACCCCGCTGACCACGGCAAATACCATGATCGCAAACTCCCGCAGTGATTCACGATGAGGGGGCTTGCGGGAGGCGTGTGATGGTCCTATCTTCTGGGGCTGTTCTTGTTGCTTCGACAGGCTCGACCCAGCCCCACGCCCAGCCCCTGCATAGGCACACGCTGCCGAGTTGAACGCTGCGCGGGGGGACCCTCCGCTCCTCTAGCCCAAGGGATCTCTGGGGAGGACGGGATCGCCGATGAGCACCTCAGCCAATCTCGTAGTCGAGGCGACTCCTTACGAGTACGAATGTCTGCTCGATCGTACGGCCCTGCTGGTCATCGACATGCAACGGGATTTCGTCGAGCCAGGCGGTTTCGGCGAGCTATTGGGCAACGACGTCACCGTGATGCGGTACGTCATAGAGCCCATCCGGCGCGTCCTTACCGCATCCCGGGCCGCGGGCATAACCGTCATTCACACCCGAGAAGGCCATCAGCCTGATCTATCCGACTGCGCACCGAGCAAGCTCGCTCGGGGGCGACTCTCGCGTCGCATCGGGGATCCAGGCCCGAACGGTCGCATACTCGTCCGAGGGGAGCGGGGCCACGATATAGTCGAAGACCTGCGCCCGCTCCAGGGGGAAACAGTCGTAGACAAGCGGGGCAAAGGCTCCTTCTACGCGACCGACCTCGACGATCTTCTACGCCGGAGACGGATTGAGTCGCTCATCGTCACCGGAGTCACGACCGAGGTGTGCGTCCACTCAACCGTTCGCGAGGCGAACGACCGGGGCTATGAATGCCTGGTCCTCTCCGACTGCGTGCAGTCGTACTTTCCCGAGTTTCATCGGGCGGCGCTCCAGATGATATCGGCGCAGGGCGGGATCTTCGGCTGGGTTTCTTCATCTGCACAGTTCATCTCAGGACTGGAGGAATCAGGTCGGACTTCTACAAGAGATCGGGAGCCGATGAGCTAGGGCACCCGGGAGAGGAACTCCATATGACTCGGACTCGCGTCAAGCCCGGTCAGGCTGTCCAGGTTCCGTGGTGGGTGCGGGGTGATGCGAATGCCTTCTTCGGGCTCGGCCTCGGCGTCCTGGTGAACGTTCTCGTCCTCACCTCTCTCGTCCTGGCCGTGGTCCACTTCAGCAAGAGTGACGTCTTCGGCGTCGTCCTTCCTGCTCTCGGCGTCGAGCTCGTGATCGGCAACGTGTACTACGCCTACCTCGCAAGACGGCTGTCCCGGCGAGAGAACCGTACCGACGTGACGGCCATGCCGTACGGACCCAGTGTGCCGCACATGTTCATCGTCACGTTCGTGATCATGCTGCCGGTCTACTTGCGGACCAAGGATCCACTTCAAGCGTGGGCCGCCGGCCTGGCATGGGCCTTCATCATCGGTGTGATCGTACTGATCGGCGCATTCATCGGCCCGACGATCCGGCGCTTCACCCCTCGCGCGGCACTGTTGGGCACACTGGCCGGCATCTCGATCACTTTCATCTCGATGCGTCCAGCAGCTCAGATGTGGGAGGCGGCCTGGATCGCCCTGCCGGCTTTCACCATCATTCTGGTTGGATTCTTCGGCAACGTCCGGCTCCCGGGCAACTTCCCCGTGGGGCTCGCCGCAGTGTTATTGGGCACGGCCATCGCCTGGATAGGGGGGTACATGTCCGTGCCCGACGTGGGCGCCGCGGCGCAGGACATCGCACTGTCCCTCCCCACCCTACGCGTCGACCTGCTGATCGACGGGCTGCGGAACGTGGCGCCCCTTCTTGCCACGGCGATCCCGCTCGGTGTGTACAACTTCACCGAGGGCATGAGCAACGTGGAGAGCGCTGCCGCCGCAGGGGACAACTACAACCTTCGGAGTGTTCTCCTCGCCGATGGCACTGGAGCCATTGTCGGGTCTGCGCTCGGGTCGCCTTTCCCGCCTGCTGTCTATATTGGACACCCCGGATGGAAGAGCGCTGGAGGGCGTGCTGGTTACTCAATGCTGACTGGCATTGTGATTGCAATCCTCTGCTTCCTGGGCATGTTCGGGGTCCTTGGCGCGATCCTACCTCTGCCTGCCATCGTGCCGTTCCTGCTCTACATCGGCTTGCTCATCGGCGCTCAGGCATTCCAGGCCGTTCCGTCCATCCATGCCCCTGCCGTCGTTGCCGCGCTCATACCCAACATCGCGTCCTGGGCTCAGGGCCTGGTGGCGAATGCCCTGTCCGCAGCCGGTACGACTCCGGAGCAAGTGAGTGAGAACAATCTCGTGGCTGCTGGCGTCATCTACCGCGGTCTGCTGATCCTGGGGTCCGGCGCCATCCTCGCCGGTCTCGTGCTCGGCGCCATCGTCACCTTCATCATCGATCGCCGCCTGGTGTCGGCCTCGGCATTTGCGCTGGCTGGATCCGTGTTGTCCTTCGTCGGACTGATCCATGCCGAGAGGGTGCAGTGGAACGCGAACGGGCAGGTCGCGCTGGGTTACCTGCTC
>JBJMPB010000198.1:0-3253 GCA_045803455.1 Gemmatimonadales bacterium
CGCCATCCTTCTCCAAAGTCGCGTGGGTCGCCGAGACGGATCCGTCGGGCTTTTTCTGGCCGAAGATGAAGACCGCTGCTCCGGGTTTTACGAGACCTGTGTCACCGGGCACAAAGGCGACCACCGGCACGTCAGGCGGAACGATGATTTCCGCCTGCTGGCCCTTGTAGGTCACCCGCAGCATCTGGCCCTGCGGGGCGGCTGCGACCCCGGCGACAGTGGCGTTCGTCACGCGAACTGTCCCTCGCCGGCTCCGGGCGGCAGAAAGTGGACCTCAAGGGCCCGCAGCTTGCCGTCCGGCCCTCGGACCGAGGTTGAAGCAATATAGTCGCCAGGCTTGATGTCGGAAAGGCTGCGCTTTTCCACCCCGGAAATGCTGAAGTTCGGCGCCAGGGTGACGGGGATCTCCTGCCCTGCCTGGGTTTTGACTCTCAGGATCTGCCCCTCGAGCATCTCGACCGTCCCGCGAATGCGGGTGGGTGTTCCCTCGGGAGCCTGGGCCAGGACCGGGATCGTCGCCAAAGTGAAGACTGCTCCAATCAGGAATGGGCGCATGGGTACCCTCCGGAGCTGAGGCCCGGCTCCGCACCGGGCCTGTCAGGTTCCCACACGATCGCTGTCCAGGCTTTCCCGTCAACGGCGCAAAAGGCGTGGCACGAGACCTGCACGCATTCGTGGTCGTGCAACGGCTGCCGCAGCGGGCTGTAGGCTGATTGAATGCTCTCGTGCCTGCGTTCAGGCGATGCGAACAGAGGTCGAGCGTCCAAGTTCAAGGGGAAAATGTGGGATTGTCGGACGACCTATGCCGCGGCCCGGTGGAGAGAGGTTCGGGACCGAGCGAGAGAGATTGGCAACGGTGGACTTCTCCCTTGCGAAATCCACACGGCTGATCGTCTGCCCCACGAACCCTCATGCTGCCCTCAACAGTCGTGTGAAACGAGAATCAGGAACATTGACGCTGCTGGCCTAGATCAGTGGTCGAGGTGTTCCCATAGGTGTGTGGGAGCAGCCTCTCAAAGCTGCGGCGCACCGTGCCGTAGCACTCGCAAGAGGTCTGCTCCAGGCCGGCGCGGTCTGTTACCGTAATCACACCCCGGCCCTGTCTGATCAAGCCTGCCTCCTGAAGTGATCTCGTGATACTGCTGACGGTGGAGCGCTGCACGCCCAGCATGTCGGCCAGGAACTCATGGGTGAGCGGTACGGTGTCTTGGTCCAGACGGTCGTGCAGGCTGAGGATCCAGCGGCAGCACCGCTCCTCGACGCTGTGAACCGCATTGCAGGCCACGTTCTGCAGCACGCGGGCCATCATCGCCTCGGAGAACTGCAGTACCAGCTGGCGCACCTTCGGACGGCTGGTGATCACCTTGCGCCAGTGCTCCATCCCGATGCGGGACGCTGTGCCGGACGCTTGCACGATGCAGCGCCCAAAGGAGTGTTGGGCGACCATGGTCCCAACAAGGCCCAAGGCTCCTTCGCGGCCGTAAACGGCCATCTCGGCTGAGCGGCCGTCCTTCAAGACCGCCACCAGGGACATCACCGTGTCATGCGGAAAGGTGGCGTGGCGCAGAGGGTCACCCGCCTCGTACAGCACCTGATCCTGCTGCAGCACCACAGCTTCGAGGTGCGGCTCCAGGGCCGCGAAGTCGTCAGGCTCCAGCGCGGCGAGAAGCCGGTTTGCTCGATGGTTGATGCTTGCGGCTGGCGCTGTGACGTAGATATGAGGTTTCATCCCACACGCTAGGCAGAAGAGGCGGCTGAAGCAAAGACAGAAACGACCGTGGGATCCGCATCGTGAGGCTCAGCGTTACAACGCCGTTGTTGAATCTCCACTGCACTGGTAGGCCCGTGGTCGAGCCATGGCCACGAGGCTGTCTGACGACGCTGCTCACCCAAGGGCCTGCTCCAGGTCAGCGATGATGTCGTCCGGATCCTCCAGTCCGATCGAGAAGCGAAACACTCCATCGGCTGCCCAATCGCGGTACGAGCGAGCCTCCTCTCCCTCCAGGTGGAACGAGGACCGTAGGATGTCCTCGGTGGGGATGTAAAACAGCAGGCTCTTGGTCTTGCCTAAAGAGACCGCATAAGAGACCACCCGCAGCCGCTCGGCGAGCTGGCATGCCAATGCTCTGCCCTCCTCCCTGGCCGTGAAGGCCAGCAGGCCAGAGAAGTTGCGCATCTGACGTGCCGCCAGATCATACTGCGGATGGCGGGGAGAGCCCGGCCAGAACACCGACCGGACCTTCGGGTGATCCGCCAGAAAGGCCTCGACTTGGCGAGCGTTGGCCTCGTGCATCATCATGCGCGGCGCCAGGGTTTCCATACCACGTAGGATGAGCCAGGCAGCGAAGGGCGAGAGCGAGCCGCCCAGATGGATGAGGCTGCCCTTACGCAAGGCGGAAATCTGCTCGTGGCGGCCGATCACCGCGCCACCGAGGGTATCGCCATGGCCGCCGATGTACTTGGTCAACGAATGCACCACGTAGTCGGCGCCAAGCCCCACCGGCTTCGTGCCGAGTGGGGTGGAAATGGTCGCATCGACTGAGAGTTCTGCTCCTCCAGCATGGGTGATCTCACCAATCGCGGCTATGTCCGACAGACGAAGGATCGGATTGGCCGGTGTCTCGATGTGAACGAGCTTGGTGTTCGGCCGCATTGCCGCCGCCACAGCCTCAAGGTTCGACGTGTCGATGGCGGTTACAGCGATGCCGTGCCTGGGCAGGATATCATGGGCAAGTTCCGCGACGCCCGCATAGCAGACATTGGACAGAACCAGGTGATCGCCGCTGCCCAAGCGATCCAGGAACAGAGCGCTGATCGCCGCCATGCCGCTGGCGAAGCTGAGCGCCGCTTCACCGCGTTCGAGTGCCGCGAGGCGGGTTTCCAGCAGCTCCAGGGTCGGATTGCTCCAGCGCGTGTAGAAGTGCGGCGCGGCTTCCTCCAGGTCATTGGCCGAGAAACCGACGGCGTCCGGACGGGTGAAGAAGCTGGTCGCCATCACCGGAGGGGAGGATGCCGGCAACCCGACCTCCCGGGGCCCTGCCCCGGCATGAAGGGTCAGGGTTGCATCATGGCTCACCGACGTCTGATCGTTCATTCGGCTACTCCTCCGTGGCGTTCCTTGAGCTGACTCGTTAGCACTCGTGCCGGCGGCGTGGCAAACGGCGGCAGAACACAGGCGCCGCGTTGAACCAACCGATGCAGGCGTGGCTCAGGGTGAAATTTCTGGGTTCTAGTAGTGGGCTTGGACCAGTTG
>JBJMPB010000288.1:0-4304 GCA_045803455.1 Gemmatimonadales bacterium
TCATCATCATCCTCAAATGGTGGCAATTTCGGAAACTCAATCGGCAGGCCGACCGGTTTTTTGCGGAGATGGAGCGGACCACGAAGCTCAAGGATGCCTATCAAGCGGTGATGAAGCTGCCGCCCTCTCCCTACAATCGGCTGTTTCGGGAGGCGGTGACTTTCTATTCGGAGCTCCGCCCAGGAGCACTCCGGGATGAGCGGGGCGCCGACCGCAGCACGCTGACGATGACGCAGCTCGAGGCATTGAAAATGGTGCTGGGCAAGGAAGTGGCCGCTGAGCGCGACCTGCTGGGGCATTACATCCCCTGGCTCGCCACGATCGGCTCGGTCAGCCCCCTGCTCGGCCTGACCGGAACCGTGTTCGGCATCATGAGCGCCTTTATCGGCATTGCCTCGAAAGGGTCAGGTAATCTTGCCGCGGTGGCACCTGGTGTGGCGGAGGCTCTGGTGGCCACCGCGGGCGGTCTGATCGCTGCAATCCCCGCGGTCATTGCTTATAACCTCTATGTCAACCGAGTCCGGCTGTTTGCCGGCGAGCTAGAAGGCTTCGCCAACGAGCTGATCGGAACCATGGCGCGGGAGGGATTGGTCTGATGGCGGCGAGTCTCGGTGGAGGGTTGGGCAGTCAGCGCGGCGAGCTCCCGCTGATGGCCGATGTCAACGTCACCTCCTTGGTAGACGTTATGCTGGTGCTCCTGATTATCTTCATGATTACGGCACCGATCATGCAAGGCGGGGTTGACGTTGAGCTTCCTCGCGCTGAGGCCCGACCTCTTTCCCCCAAGGAGGGCATGGTGGTGACGGTCAATCGGGACGGCCGCATTTTCATTGATCAAACTCCAGTGTCCTACACTGATTTCCGGGTCACCTTTCGGTCGCTGGTGGCCACCCGTAAACCCACCGGGGTGTACCTGCAGGCGGACGCTCGAGTACCCTACGGTGAAGTGGTGCGGGTACTGGCGGTAATCCGGACTGCCGGAGTGCAAAACGTGGGACTCGTGGCCGCCGAGGAAGAATCGTCGTGAAGATTCGGAGTTCCGACCGGGAGCCGCCAGGTCGTGCGGCCGGAATGGTCGGGACCCTCCTGGTCCACGCGGCTGCGGTTGGATTTCTTCTCGGCACCGTCAAGCCGAGCAAGGCAGCTCCTCCAACCTATGCGGTGGATTTGGTAGCGGCGCCGGCACCGACTCAGAAGCGACTGGCCCGCGAGGCGCTGCCCACGCCGCCACCGGAGGAGAAGCCGGCCCCGGTTAAGCCTACGCCGCCCAAACCGACCAAGGCGCCGGCTCCCCCGAAGCCCAAGACGCCGCCGCCACCGACCGAAGAGAAGAAGGAGCCGCCACCCAAAACGACGTCCCCCGCAACTCCGGCTCCGGGAGAAACGCCGAGCACCGGCAGCGATGTAGCGACAATCAAGACGCCGGGCCTGGCGTTTCCCTATCCGGAATACCTGCGGAACATCGTGGCCCAGATCTACCAGCGGTGGGACCGGGCATCCGCCAATCAACGCAATTTCGCGGAGATCAGCTTCTTGATTCTGAGGGATGGATCGGTCCGGGACATTCATTTTGTCACCCGCTCGGGCAGCTTTGCGTTCGATTTGAATGCCCAGGGCGCAGTCGAGGCCGCGGGCAACACCCGGGCCTTTGGCCCGTTGCCTGATGGCTGGGATGCTGACGTGCTCCCGGTGAGCTTCTACTTCAAGCCGACTCAATGATCAAATTTTCATTTTTCCTGCTTGGCCTGGCGGCCAGCGCCGGAACGGTGTTGGCACAGGACACGACTCGAGTGGAGGAAGGCGTCCGGATCGGCGTGGATTATCGGCCCGGGATGCGTCCCGGCCTGGTCGTCGTACCTGGGACCGGGCTCGATTCGGTGCGGGCCATGGTGCGGCGAGACCTGGATTACACCGACCGCTTCGAGATGATTACCGTCGCCGACTTGCCTCAGGGCTCCGCCAGTGGTCGCGGGTCCGCCGAGGCCGCGGCCGGAGTGAACTACGATCTGTATCGCTCACTC
Source organism: Gemmatimonadales bacterium (assembly GCA_045803455.1). Taxonomy (GTDB): domain Bacteria; phylum Gemmatimonadota; class Gemmatimonadetes; order Gemmatimonadales; family GWC2-71-9; genus CAVVWJ01. The sequence goes on from JBJMPB010000288.1 coordinate 2,022, forward strand.
GGTGCGCAGTTCGCGGTGGAGCTGGTTCCGGCCTCGAGCGGAGTGACAGCCCGGCTGCACGATCTCGGCGAAGCCAAGATGCAAAGCCAGAAATCCGTCACCCTGCCTGCCACCACAGCCGTGGATTTCCGGCTTGAGGTCCACCGCCTGTCCGACGAGGTGGCCCGCTGGGCCAGCGGAAGCCCGGGAGCCGCGGCCAGTCGCCTGACGTTCGTGTCGGGAGGTCGGGTATATCGGGTCGACAGCGACGGGCAGGACATCGTTCCGCTGACGCCGGCGGGCCAGACCTCGCTCTCTCCGGCCTGGTCACCCGATGGCCAGCGGCTGGCTTTCACGCAGATGGGGGAAGGCAAAGGGGGGATCGTGGTGCAACCCCTGAGTGGAGGAGCGGGCTTCTTGGCTCCGGGCTCGCAAACGGCACTCAACATCACGCCCACCTTCTCACCCGACGGACGCACCCTCGCCTTTGCCCATTCGGACGAAAAGGGAACCGACATTTATACCGCGAATGTGGTGGAGCGCTGTTGCGCGCAACGCTTGACCGTAGGACGCTTCGCGGACAACTTAAGCCCAACGTTTTCGCCAGATGGGCGGCGCATCGCGTTCATCTCAACGCGGGCAGGGCCGCCCCAGTTGTACGTAATGGCAGCGGATGGAACCGATCAGGAGCTGCTGGCGCCGTTTGACTATGGCGCCACAGGAAGCTCGAATGCTCCCGAGTGGTCCCCGGACGGGGCCAATGTTGTGTTCCATCGCGAGGTCTCCGGTAGCCCCCAAATCTTCCTGGTCGACGTCGCGGCTCGGCGGGTTCGACAGCTCACTTCTTCGGGCAGGAACGAAGATCCTACCTGGTCGCCTGACGGGCGCCACGTGGCCTTCATCTCCGACCGAAGCGGCCGCCGTCAGATGTGGATAGTCGACATCGAAACCGGCCGAGTGCGGCAACTGGGTACGCCCGGCGCCGCTCGGCTTCCAGCGTGGTCTCGCCGACTCGGGCGGACCACTCCCGTCCCCAACCCATGATTTCGGAGTGATGATGCGAGCACCATCCCTGCTGCTGCTCTTGACTGCCGCCGCATTTGCCGTCGCTTGCGGTGGAAAGGCCGCTCCGGAAGAGCCGGCTCCTGAGCCCACGCCCACTGCAGCGCCAACTCCGCCTCCTGAACCGGTGGATGACAGCGCCGAGCGGGACCGGCTGGAGAAGGAGCGGATGGAGCGCGAGGCCGCAGAAAAGGCCCGCACGGTGTCGGCCGATCTCTCCGCCATGATCAACTTCGATTATGACCAGGCCGTTGTTCGTTCCGCAGATCAGCAAACACTGGATCGCAAGGCCGCTATCCTGGCCGCCAATCCGCAAGTCAAGCTTCGGATCGCCGGTCACGCCGACGAGCGCGGATCAGACGAGTACAACCTTGCGCTGGGGAACCGTCGCGCCGCCGCCGCCAAGCGGTATCTGGAGAACAAGGGCGTGGACGCGTCCCGCCTCGAAGTCGTGTCCTACGGTGAGGAGCGGCCGATGAACCCGGGAAATGACGAGACGGCTTACGCCCAGAACCGGCGTGATGAGTTCGAGATCACCGCCGGGGGCAACAACCTGACCGCGCCACAGTGACGGGTTCTGTGGGGCTGAGGGTCTGGCTCGGCGCTTCCGTGATCTGGGTTCTCGCCGGCTGCGTCTCCAAGGGCGACATCCAGCGGGTCCAGGACGACGTGGCCCTGTTCAAGGCGGAGACAGCACGCCGGGACTCCGTTCGGGCGGCACAGTTGAACGAGGTGATCCGGGTGCAGCAGCGCATCATGGACTCGCTCACCTCCAGCCGTCGAGCGGTGGGGCAGTTGCGCGGAGACCTGGCCAGCGATCTGTACAACATCCAGCAGCAGCTGGTGCAACTACAGGAGCTCACCGGCCAGAGCCAGCAGCGTCTGAGCGAGCTGCGCACTCAGCTCGAGGCCCGGGGCGAGCAGCTGGCTACCGCCGCACCAGGGGACACCAGCCGGCCCGGCGCGAGCTCGGCGGCCTCGGCGGACCAGATGTACGAAGCGTCGCTGGCGCAACTCCGGCGAGGCAGCACCTCCACCGCCCGGCTCGGCCTGCGGGAGATGCTTCGGGTCTATCCCAATAGCGATCGAGCCGGAGACGCCCTCTACTTCATTGGGCAAAGCTTCGCGGCGGAGAACCCTGATTCGGCGGCCGCGTATTACGAGCAGGTAGTGCAGAAGTATCCCACCTCCTCCCGGGCAAGCTCGGCCCTGTACAACCTGGGCCTGCTGGCCGAACGGAGG
>JBJMPB010000316.1:0-3209 GCA_045803455.1 Gemmatimonadales bacterium
TGGCGAGGATAGCCAGGCTACCTTTCGGCCGCTGACATCGTCGCAGCCAAGCGATTGCCAGCTCTCGATCGGGGCCAGCTGCTCGCTGAGCTCCCGCCGCGAAGCCGCAGACAGAAACCGCTGCAGTCCGGGCGTGGTCACGGCTGAATCGGCGCCCTTGGCCACGCGGGCCAGCAGCTGCTCGTCTCGAATGGGAGATTTCGGACCCGGTAGCGGCGCGCTCAGCCGATGGGCCGGTGTGAGGGCGGGCTCGAAGAGACCAGCGATTCCCTCCGCCAGAGGCCCCGGCTGTGCCTGCGCCAGATTGGCCAGCGCAATCACCGTCAGGCCGTACTCCGGATAGCGATAGATCGCTGTCTTGAAGCCCTGCCAGGAGCCGGTATGCCCGATCCGAGGATGGCCCCGCTGCGGCGTGAGGTCCCAGCCGAATCCGTAGGGATACCGGCCGCCGCTGTTCAGGCGAACCCGGGACCAGGCGAGCTGCAGCGCGGACGAGTCCGGGACGCGGAGGTGGTCCAGCGAGTGAGCCCATTCCACCAGGTCGTTGATGCTCAGGTACAACGACCCATCGGCCGTGGTGTTGAGGGAGGGGGCCACCCAGTCCTGGTTCTTGAGCTCGTCCTTGACCAGCTGGTATCCGGCGCTCCGGTTGGGCACAATGTCCGCCTCGGAGATGATCCGGGCGGTGCGCATCTTGAGGGGACCGAAGATCAACTGCTGAAGAACATCGCCGTAAAACTGGCCGGTCACCCGATGAATCAGCACACCCAGCAGGAGATATCCCGTGTTGCTGTAGGACCAGCGCTCGCCTGGCGCAAAGTCCAGGGGTCGCGCAGCCGCGAATTTCACCAGCTGGTCTTCCGTGTAATCCTTTCGATAGTCGAAGGTGGAATCGGTGTACTCGGCCATTCCCGAGGTGTGGGTCAACAGATGCCGCACGGTGATGTCTTTCCATGCAGCGCCACCCTCGGGGAGCCATTTAGCGATCTTATCGTCCAGGCTCAATCGGCCCTGCTCCGCCAGCATCACCACCGCGGCAGCCGTAAACTGCTTTCCCAGAGAGCCTGATTGGTACACCGTGCTGTCGCTGGCGGGAACTCCAAGCTCCACATTGCCGAGACCGTAGCCGCGCCGGAGCACAACGCTGTCATTCCGGACCACGGCTATGGACAAACCAGGGATGTGCTGCCGGCTCATCTCCGCGGTGACGTACTGGTCCACGGCACTGAGAACAGTTTGCTGTCCCGCAAGGGAGCCGGACGGCACCAGCAACAGCGCAAGGAAGTATTGTCGCAACAACGGCTCTGGCCACTCCTGCAGGGGTGGGGCGTGGGGGGCGGGCGTATGACATGGGCGACTTGCCCAGCTGCCGGCGGATGAATCCGATCTGGCCCAGATGATACGAGTCATGCTGCACCAGAAACGCCACCATGCCCAGGCGGGTGGTGTCTTCCGCCAGAAAGCGTTGCGCGGTTGGCTCGCCCAGCTCGGCGGGAGTCAACCGGTCGAGCACCGTCTGCAGGTGAGCGCTCACTCCCAACCACGCCGAGCGAATTTCCTCCAGGCTGGGCCATTCGGTGATGTCGTCCATGCTCCGCACGTCGGCAAGATAATGGGCGATGGGATTGACCAGAGTGTGTCCCAGACGTGAGACCAGGAAGTGTCTCGAGTCTGTGAGGTGCTCGGCCAGAAAGGTGATGCTGTTGCCGCCAGCTTCGAGTCGCCGCTGGGCCTCCTCGTCGGAGAGCCCTTCGAGGCAATTCAGCAGCAGATCCGTGTTGAGATCATAGAGTGTGGCGAGTGGCCTCACTTGTGGCTCCATGGCGCCTCCTATGCAGCGAGCCGTTGCGAAAAATAACCCTCTAACAAGGGCCCGCGCCGCCCGGTAAGTTCCGCAATCCATGCCCCATCGTTACCGGTGCGCCGCCGGGCCCATCGCGCTGGTCCTCGCTTGTGCACTACCGCTTTCGGCCAGGATCCCAGGCCCCACCTGGGCTTCATGGGTGGTCTGGGCAACGTGCTGGGCGGGCTAGGCGCTGGGGCGGAGTATGATCTGCCCGGGGGCAGGATCTCGGCTGGTGGCGGCTTGGGCTTCTGGCCGACGGGTTGCGACCAGGCGACTTTTTCGGCGGCCGGAGCCTTGCGAGGCTTTGCCGGCGGCCGGAGACATCGAGCATTCCTCGAGCTCTCCTACTCCCTGATCGCGATATCCTGTGCCGTCTTCAGCGATGACATCGAGCGGCACTACGGTCCCGGACTCTCGCTGGGCTACCGGTACATCGGATCGGACGGATTCACCTTCACCGCAGCGGGAGGGATCGGCGACCCCTCGGGCGATTCTGGGAGTGAAGCCATCATCCTGCTAGGCCTGGGTTACACCTGGCGGCGTTAGGATAAATTTGACCGCTACTGACCAGTTACTACTCACCACGGAACAGCTCCGCTTACCTTAGCACGTACCCAATGCCATCGAGAACGGCAAGGAATTGATGGAGATCGAAGGACCGGCAGGAGTTGGTGGATGAGCTGGAAGGGATGGCAGTCCAGAAGGCTGAGCTTGCAGGGCCTCATCGGTATCAACTGGCTCATCACCGCATTGTCGTCCAGCGCGGCGGCCCAGACCCAGGCCCTGCCCGACACCGTCGACCACTTCATCCGGGCCGAAGTGTCCAGGCAGCACGTTCCAGGCCTTTCGGTCGCCATTCTCCGGGGCGATACCATCCTGCTCGCCCGGGGCTACGGCTTCGCCAATGTGAAGCAGCGGGTTGCCGCGACCGACAGCACCATCTACTCCGTCGGTTCCCTCACCAAGCCGTTCACCGCCGCCGCCGTCGTTCTTCTCTCCCAACAGGGCAGGCTCTAGCTCGACGACCCGATCACCAAATATCTGCCTGAAGGCGCCAAGGTCTGGTCGGGGGTGACCATCCGTCACCTCCTCACCCACACCTCCGGCGTTCCTCAGGACACCATGCTGGACTACAACCGCGACTATACCGAGGCCGAGCTGGTGCGCTCCGCGGCCCAGCCGCTCCAGTTCACTCCGGGTGACCGCGAGAGTTACAGCAGCACCGGCTACTCACTGCTCGGCATCATCATGCACCGCGTCACCGGCAAACCCTGGGGCGACTTCGTCCGCGAGCAGATCTTCCAGCCGCTCGGCATGCGCACCGCCCGGGTGAACTCCGACAGCGCACCCAACCGCGCCACGG
>JBJMPB010000409.1:0-6506 GCA_045803455.1 Gemmatimonadales bacterium
GCTCGAGGAGGCGGCGCTGCGGGAAAGCGAGGGGCGGCTGCGGGACATGGCGAACGCGATGCCCCAGATCGTGTGGACCGCCAGCAGCGAGGGACGGCTGGAATACTTCAATCGGCGCTGGCATGAGATGACCGGCGCCACTGAGTCGGTGATTACGGATCAGAGCTGGCTCGCCATGACCCATCCCGAGGACCAGCAAAAGACCCGAGAGGCCTGGCTCCGAGCTGTGGCGACGGGGGAACCGTGTGAGGTCGAGCACCGGCTCAAGGTTTCGGCCACCGGAGACTATCGCTGGCACCTGGCTCGGGCCCATCCGGTTCGCGATGCGTCGGGAGCCATAATCCGGTGGTATGGCTCCTGTACCGACATTCAGGATCAGAAGGGTGTGGAGCGGGAGCTGCGCGACACGCAGCAACAGCTGGAATCGAGAGTGGAGGAACGTACCGTCGACCTCTCAGCCGCCGTGGTCGCGCTGGAGGCCGAGATCGCGGACCGGATTACAGCCGAGCGAGCGCTTCGAAGCTCGGAGGAGCGTTTCGGCAAGGCCTTTCACTCCAGCCCCCACGGCATCGCCATCATTCGCCGGGGCGACTATCGGGTCGTGGAGGTAAACGAGAAGTGGGAGATGATGTTCGGCCATACCAGGAACGACGTGGTGGGGCGCACCGGCCAAGAGCTGAACATGGTCGTGGATGAACGTCAGGCCAGCATGGCCCAGCAGCAGCTGGAAGCGGAGGGGTTTCTTCACGAATTCGAGATGGAGCTCAGAACCCGCTCGGGGGCAATTCTTCAGGTCCTGTTGGTGGCCGACACCATGGAAATGGCCGGCGAGCAATGCTTCATCGTCAACGTGCGGGACGTGACCGAACGAAAGCAGGCCGAAGTGGCGGCAGAGGCGCAGCGCCGAGAGCTGGCCCATTTGAGCCGGGTAGCGTCGCTGGGCGAGCTGTCCGGCGCGCTGGCCCACGAGCTGAATCAGCCGCTCGCCGCCATCCTGGCCAACACCCGGGCCGCTCAGCGGATGATGAGCCGAAACGCTCCCGATCTGGTCGAGATTCGCGCCATTCTGGAAGACATCGTGGTGGATGACCGCCGGGCCGGTCAGGTAATCGGCCGGCTCCGCGCTCTCCTGAAGAAGGGGGAGATGCGAACATCCGAAGTGAATCTGAACGAGCTGGTCGGAGAGGTCAGGGGCTTGCTGCACAGCGAGCTGATCCGGCGGAGGGTGGCCACCGATATCCGGCTCACCCCGCTCATGCCGCTGGTGCTGGGAGATCGGGTCGAGCTACAGCAGGTGATCTTGAATTTGATTGGCAATGCCTGTGATGCCATGGTGGAGAGACCCGCGGACCACCGGCTGCTGACCATTTCGACCAGCATTACGCCGGATGGTTGGGTGGAGCTAACGGTGCAGGATCGCGGAACCGGAATTCCTCCGGAGCGGCTCGAGCAGATCTTCGACGCTTTCTTCACCACCAAGGCCAGCGGACTGGGGCTCGGGCTGGCCATCTGTCGATCCATCGTCCACGCCCACGGCGGCCGGCTCTGGGCGGTCAACAATCCTTTAGGCGGCGCCAGCTTCCATCTGGCCCTCGACCCCGCGGGCCGGTACCCAAAGGCCGCCGCTCAGCAGTGACTCACTCCGGGCGGTAGTCGATTACGGCTAGGAGCACGTCCATCAGCCGGCGCTCATCAAACGGCTTCTCCAGATAGGCCGCTGCCCCCGCGTCGAGCGCCCTCCGCCGGACCATCGCATCCTCCACCGCGGTCACGAACACGATTGGGACCTGACGGCCATCCTCAGTCAGGCGGGTCTGCAGCTCCAAGCCGCTCATCCCACCGAGGTGCAAATCCAGAATGATGCAGTGTGCCCCGGTGCGGTGCTGCAGAAACTCCTCGGCCGAACCAAAGCTCTCGATGCGGAAGCCCCAGAGGCGAAGCAGCCGTGCGATTGCGGTGCGGAAAGAGGCGTCATCGTCAACGATGACAATCAGAGGCGACTCGGCGTCAGCCTCTGGCAGGATGGGATAGGTAGACTTCAGATCCATCTCGGCTGACTGGTGGCGGTACGCTGATACGCCTCGCATGGTCGCGCCCGTCCACCTTGTAGGGGGTGGATGCAAGGTACCGGCCCAGTCAGCCGGTGAGCCACTGTACCTTGGTCGAGGCTTTTAGTCGTTAGGCGGAGGCTTGGGCGACCTGAGGTTGTTGGGCGGCATCCTGCCGCAAACGGTCAGCCATTCGCACCAGATCGCTCACCGAACGGGCCTGCAGCTTTCGGATGAGATTGGCCCGGTGCAGCTTCACCGTGCCCTCTCTGGTACCGAGCCGCCCCGCGATCTGTTTGTTCAGGAGCCCCTCCGCGACCAGCTCGAAGACCTGGCGCTCTCGGGGAGTGAGCAGGTCGAATCGCTGGCGCAGTTCGTTGTACTCCGAGCGCAACTGGCGGATCTCCTCACTTTTCACGAGTGCGGTACCGACAGCCTGCAGCAGCTGCTCGTCGTCGAAGGGTTTGAGGAGAAAGTCCGCAGCCCCGGCTTTCATTCCCAGGATGCAGCTCTCCATGTCCGCAAAACCGGTCATCAGGATAACCGACAAAGATGGCCTCGCCTGATTGACGGTCTGCTGCAGGTCGAGCCCGGTCAGCTCCGGCATTCGGATGTCGAGCAGCAAACAGCTGGGACAGTCCGGCTCCGGCTGCTCCAGAAACGCCGCCGCAGACGGAAATGTCTGGACCGTATAGCCGCTGACGCGAAGGAGCCGCTCCAGGCTGCGCCGGAGCGAGGCATCGTCGTCGACCACGAACACAACCGAACTCGGACTCGCCATAGTGCCTAAGCTGTTTGGGGGCTGCTTGAGTATGTAGACAAAGGCCGCGAGGCGAAAGGTTGCAAGCTGTCACAACTGACAGTTTCCCACCCCTCTCCGGATCTCTAATGTGCCAGAGCTTCGCCCTCCAGGATCGTGCCTATGGCCCGGCTCCGGGTTCTGCTTGCTGACGATCATCCTCCGCTGCTTGCGGCAATTCGCAGGCTGCTGGATCCCGAGTTCGAGATTGCGGGAGAGGCAGCTGATGGGCTGGAGGCGGTCAGGCTGGCTCGGGCGCTTCGGCCCAACATCGTCGTCATCGATCTGGCGATGCCCCGGATGGGCGGCATCGAGGCAATCCGGCAGATTCGGGCCGAGAACACCGCATCGGCCATCGTCGTGCTCAGCGTCCTTTCGGATCCTGCGGTGCTGGCGGCCGCACTGGACGCCGGAGCCCGGGGTTACGTCCTCAAGTCACAAGCTGGCATCGATCTCATCCCCACCATTCATGCCGCGCTGGCCGGTCAGTCCAAAGTTCCTGTCTGGCCGGAGATCCGGGAACGCATGATTGGAGACCGGGAGGGCGGCCCAACCGCCTAGTCCAAGGTCCAGTTACCGGGTCAGAGCGGCATCCCTACCGTAGGCAATCGATCATCCGAACCCCCTTAGGCAGGCGACTGCTTCCTTCATCAAGGGCAAGCTCAGCATGGGTACACCTGCCCCTTCGTGGCAAAGCGGCCCCCCGGAGCGGTGGGCCGGCAGTTACTCCCGATCGCCCATCAAACGCCCTCGTCTTGTCCTAGCCGACGATCACAGCCTGCTCCTCGACGCGCTCAGGCAGATGCTGGAGCGGGAGTTTACCGTACTGCGTACGGTAACCGACGGGGCAGCCCTGGTGGATGCCGCCAACGAGCTGCGGCCGGACGTGGTGCTCTGCGACGTCAGCATGCCCCGGCTCAGCGGACGGCAGGCCGTGCAGCGGATCCGTCGCCGGCTGTCCCAGGTGCACTGCATTGTGCTGACCATGCATGACGATCCCGAGCTGGCCGCCCAGGCGTTTCGCTCGGGCGCCTCGGCCTACATCCTGAAAACCACCCCAGCGTCCGAGCTGCTGCAAGCGATCCGCACCGTGCTGGCCGGAGAAGCGTATCCGCATCAGGTGCGGCGCCCGGCGGCTACCCCAGCCGCCGTACGGCGGGTCGCCGATGTGTGCGAGGCGGAGTCGTTGTCAACTCGCGAGCGGGAAGTGCTCCGGCTGGTAGCCGGCGGCAGCACCATGAAGCAGGCAGCAGCGGCGTTGGGGATCACTCCCCGAACCGTGGCCTTTCACAAGTACAGAATCATGCGGCAGCTGTCGTTGCACTCCAGCGCCGAGCTGGTGCAATTCGCGGTTAAACGTCGTCTGATCTGAGTCCCGGACCTACCATGCAGAATTACCTCACGGAGTTCCTGGGCACCTTCTTCCTGGTGCTGACCATCGGTCTCACCGTGCTGAGCGGCTCGCCCCTCGCACCCCTCGCCATCGGTTCATCGCTCATGATCATGGTGTACATGGGCGGTCACGTCTCCGGTGCGCACTACAATCCGGCGGTGACCCTGGCGGTCTATCTGCGGGGCAAGATGGCCTCGACCGGCGAGACGATCGGCTACATGGTCAGCCAGGTCCTTGGGGCCATCGCGGCCGCGCTCATGGTCTACATCATCACGGGGAAGACCTTTGCTCCGGCTCCGGGAGCGGACGTTTCACCATCCGCAGCGGTGCTGGTCGAGTTCCTCTACACCTTTGCGCTCGCTCTGGTGGTGCTCAACTCGGCGGCCTCGGCCAAGACCCATGGCAACTCCTTCTATGGCCTGGCCATCGGGTTCACCATCGTGGTTGCCGCCTTTGCCGGCGGGGGAATCAGCGGTGGTGCGTTCAACCCCGCGGTGGGCATCGGACCGATTCTAGTGAATTCGCTGATCGCCGGGGGGCCTGCTGGTCAGCTCTGGCTGTACCTGGCGGGCCCGCTCGTTGGAGGGGCTGCTGCCGCGGCGGTGTTCGGGCTGCAGGAGCGTCCTCCGGTGCAGCTGCACGCCGAGCCCAGCCGAATTCCGGAGGGCCGCCCGTCTGAGGTGGCCCGGTGAGATTCGCCTGCCGGTTCCTACTGGCAGGCGAGCTGTTGGCGGGGCTCGGACTGTCTCTGGCTCCCGTCGGTGAGGCACAAGAGAACCGGGTGCCGGATGCACAGGAAGAAACTCCTGGTTGGCGGTTCACCGTCACACCTTATTTCTGGGGCACCGGGCTCACCGGCCAAGTTGGGGTTGCCGGCCGGAGCTCAGACGTCGACATCGACGTAGGTGACGTCATCGACGACTTCGATATTGGCGTCATGGGGCTGGTAGAGGCGCGGAAAAACTCATGGGTGCTGAGTGCCGATGTGTTCTTCGTGAACCTGGGAAACGAAGTAGATGGTGTGACGGTGGACCTGAGCGAATTGATGCTGCAGCCGGAGGTGGGGCGTACCATCCTGGCCCGGCCCTGGGGTGGCCTCGACGCCGTTGTCGGAGCCCGCTACTGGCACCTGCGGGTGGATCTCAGTCCCAACGAGATCTCGGAGAGCGCGGACTGGATCGATGCCGTCCTCGGCGCCCGGTTTCGATTCCTGCCGGCCGAACGATGGCACCTCTTTGCCAAGGGAGATCTGGGCGGTGGCGAATCCAAGTTCACCTGGCAGGCGTACGGCGGCGCCGCATACGATGTGCGGCGGTGCTGCGCGCTAACGGCGCTCTATCGGTATCTCGATGTCGACTACGACAAGGATCTGACGTACGATGTGCATTTCAACGGACCTGCCCTCGGCCTGACCTTGCGCTTCTAACAAACGGCTCTCCTGCCATGTCGCTTTCAATGTTCATTGCCGCTCTACTCACGCCCACCGCGCTCATGCTGCTGGTCTGGGCGGCTGTCCGCAACAGCCAGCGTCGCCGGGTGGCAGAGGCTGACCTGGCCCGGCTGAGCGGCGGACTGCTTCAGATGATGGAAACCGAACGGAGCCGGATTGCCCGCGAGCTTCATGACGACATCAGCCAGCAACTCGCGGTGCTCGCCCTGGAGCTCGACGCGCTCGGAATACCGACCTCCCAGTTCACCCGCTCGGTCGGGGTCAGAATTGCGGAGCTGGCCCAGCGGGTTCGGTCCATCGCCGCAGATATTCAGCATGTCACCCGCGGGCTTCACCCGGCCCGGCTGGAATACCTGGGTCTGGTGCCGGCGGTACGGGCGCTGTGTCAGGACCTGGAGCATTACGGTCTCACCATCCACGTGTCAGACACGAATTGGCCTGCGGATCTGCCGGGCGCCACGGCGTTGACCTTGTACCGGGTGACCCAGGAGGCGCTGCACAACGCAGCCAAGCACAGCGGGGCCGACGCGGTATGGGTGAGGTTCGAGGCCACGGATTCCGTGCTGAAGCTTACGGTCTCAGACGCGGGGATTGGTTTCGAGCCCGATCTGATGGACCGAATCGAAGGATTCGGGATGATGAGCATGCGCCAGAGGCTTCGCGGCCTTGGAGGGTCGCTGCTGGTGAAGAGCGCGCCGGGGCAGGGAACCCGGATCCAGGCAACTCTCCCCCGCGTGCTGTCCTTTGCCGATGCCGACACCGCACCCTCAGACGGGAGAAGGCCCAGTCTGTCGGTAGCTCGCTAAGCCGCCGTGT
>JBJMPB010000546.1:0-6110 GCA_045803455.1 Gemmatimonadales bacterium
GGATGGTCCCAACGCTTCAATCTCGTCCACGGTAACGGCGTCGTGACGGCGCACCAGCGGAACCTCACCCAGTTCCCGCACGTAGCGGGCGAGATTGTAGACGAAGGAGTCGTAGTTGTCGATCAGCAAGATCATGAGTCGACCAAAGTCTCAATCAGCCCCCGCGCCTTATCCAGCGTCTCCCGATACTCCAACTCGGGATCGGAGTCGGCCACAATGCCTCCCCCAGCCTGAAAGTATACCTGTCCCCGAAGGGCCAGATAGGTTCGAATCACGATGCTCGTATCCATGGCGCCGGAGGCGCTGAGATACCCAATCGAGCCGCAGTATACGCCTCGCTGAGTTGGCTCCAGCTCGGCGATGATCTCCATGGCTCGCACCTTGGGCGCACCGGTAATGGACCCTCCGGGAAAGGTGGCGCGTAGCAGATCGATAGCGTCGGCGGCGGGGTCCAGCTCCCCCAGCACAGTAGATACGAGGTGGTGAACGGTGGGATGATGCTCCAGGGCAAAGAGTTCGGGCACACGGACGGTGCCCGGCCGGCAGACCCGGGACAGATCATTCCGCAGCAAATCCACGATCATCACGTTCTCCGCCCGATCCTTTTCGCTCTCCGCCAGCGCGCGGCCTAACGCCGCATCGTGCATGGGGCCGAGGCCTCGAGGGCGGGTCCCCTTGATCGGCCGGGTCTCCACCTCGCGGCGCTCCTGATCCAGCCGGAGAAATCGCTCGGGCGACGCGCTCAAGACCTGGAGCTCGCCGAAGTCCAGATAGGCCGAGAAGGGAGCCGGATTGCGTCGACGGAGCTGCCGGTAGAGCTGGAAGGGTGGGACTGGAAGCTGGGCCTGAAACCGCTGCGACAGGTTGGCCTGAAAGATGTCGCCCGCCACGATGTACTCGCGTACCCGCGCCACCGCGTCCAGATAGCCCCGGCGAGTAAAGGTCGAGCGAAGGCCGATGGCGTCGGTGCCTTCCACCTCGACTGCTGGATAAGTTGGAGCCGAAGCGGGGCTCTCGGTCGGGGCAGCGGAACTCGAATCTCGAATCCACTTTCCGCTGCCCCGCTGCCCATCCGCCAAGGTGCCAAGCCTGGCCGCCAAGCGCATTCGCACCTGGTTCATCCTCTCCCGAGCCCGATCTTCCCGGCCGCCGCCCTGCTCCGGCAATCCGGTGGATATCAGCCACGCGGTACCCTCGCGGTGATCCCAGGCAATCACCCAGTCGTAGAGACCAAGCAGCACATCGGGCACAGCCAGATCGTCATAGCGCGCCGAAGGAAGGCGTTCCAGTACGGATCCCCAGTCGTAGCCAATGTAGCCCGCAATGCCGCCCTGAAATGGCGGAAGGCCGGGAAGCGGGGAGAGTGGCGGGTGTGGCAGCAGCCGTCGCGCCACTGAAAGCGCGTCTTCCGGGGTGCTGGACCAGGCACCTTCGGCATGCCGCACTTCGGTGTTCCGGCCCTTGCTGCGGATCAGCGAGACAGGGTCTGCGGACAAGAAGGAGAACCGCTCGAGCTGTTGGGCTTCGCCCGAGTGGGAGTGACTGGAGGCGCTGTCCAGAAACAGGATAAACGGAAGATCGACGAAACGGGCGCACACATCTATGGGGTCATCCGAAGAACCCAGGGGTTCTACCAGAGGAGCCTCACTCCGGCTCACCCTTCCGCTGCCCGCTTACGGGTCCTCCGGGAGCGCTGGGTGAGACGCACGTGCTCTGATTTGATGTCGTCGGGCGGAGTGAGATAGCCCCAAGCGAGCGCGCCTTCCTGGCGATAGGTCTTGCCCAGCGTGATGGCCAGCTTTGCCTTCAGCAGCTCACGTCCCAGGTAAAAGGCGTGCGTTGCCTCGTCCACACCCAGTTGGGCGAAGATTGCCTGGATGTCGGTCCCGCGAACGAAAATCTCGTTATTGAATACCGTGATCGTCTCCCGATCGGTGAAGATGCGGAAGTTGGGGTCGCGCACCGCCGCGTGAAGCTGGCGCAGCTCCGTTTCATCGTACTCCAGGATCTGAGGATCCTTGACCGTCAGCAGCCGGTCGTCCACGCCCTTTGGCACGGCGCGCTGCGTGACCGCGTAATACATGAGCCTTCGAGCAACGTCGATCTCCCGAACGGCACCCCGAGCCCAGGAGATCACTTCGGTGGTGAGCACCGCACTGACTCCGACTTCCTGGCAGATGGCCAGGAGGACGGCGTTCACGCCCGTGGAATCGGCGCTGGTCAGCTCGGTGATGTTGCCCACGCCCATCAGCTGCCGGGCACTGGGATAGCGGCGTCGGACCTCGGCGTATCGCTCCAGGGAAGCCATGAAGCCGAAGCCGATCGGCTCGATGATGGGATCGATGAGGTAGGGAACACCCCAGCCCTCGAGCTGCTCGATGCTCGGATCCAGCGTCTCCAGACCTTCTCCGAAATCAGGGATGACAACAACCTGAGCCGGGGTGCCGCGGAGGTCACGGGCCACCTCGAGGTTGGATCGATTGACGCTCAGGACCAGCTCGGCGCCGGCGTCCACAGCCGTACGAATTTCGCCCGGATCAAAGCTGTCGATACTGACCCGCATGCCGGCAGCGCGGAGGTCGCGAACAGCAGTGGCCAGCCCGGGGAATGCCAGGCCGGGAGTACATCCCACGTCGATGAGATCAGCGCCGCTTGCTCGGAAGTACTCGGCCGCCACGTGCAACTGTTCCGGTGTGAGGCGGGGGGCGTTGTTGATTTCCGCCAGGATCTCGATGGAGTACGCTCCGTACTCGAGAGCTGTCTGCCCCTGCCCGAAGTAGCGGGGAATCTCACGAAGATCTTTGGGCCCCTTTTGAACGGGGACGTTGATCCGCTCCTCCAGAACAGTGGTATCGCCCTCGCAGAGTCCGGGGATGAGGACCAGATCGGTTTCCGGCGGGACCTCTAGGTGGCGCGCGATCCAGGGAGTGGTCATCAGCGCTGCCACCGTGATCTTCAGAACGGCAACCACCGGCTCGAAGGCCGGCGCCATGTCGGCCAGTACCCGCCGGAGCGCCGGCTCAGCGAGGGTACCGGTGACGAAGAGGACGCGACGGACAGCCGGACGGTCGGTCAGGCGGTCGGACGAGTCAGACGGACTCGCGGTTGGCCGGGAGGGCAACCCCGGATCAATCAGCATTGTGTCCGCGCTGGCAGTTCGGTCCGCCTGTCCGCCGGTCCGGCCGACCCTACCTCGGATCCCCCGACCGCACCCACTTGTTGGGTGTTCCCTCGAGAGCGCCTCCCTGCGGACGCCAGAGGACGACTTCCTCGATCTTCCGGGCGAGCTCGAAATCCTTATCAGTAATTCCGCCCGCGGCGTGGTTCTGGAGCTTGACCACGATGCGGCCCCAGGTGACGGTCAGGTCGGGATGATGGTACGCTGCCTCCGCCAGATAGGCGACGGCGTTCACCAGCATCGTCGTGGTGGGCCAGCCATCGGTCTTATAGACCCGGCGAATCCAGCCGTCTTCGTAATACCAACCCGGCAATTCCTTGAGCCGCTCGTTTATCTCATTGTCGTTGTAGGTGCGTTCTTTCGTTGCTGGCATTGTTTCTCCTTGTCGTTACATCACCACTCCACCGTTCACCATGATCATCTGGCCTGTCAGAAAGGATGACGCGTCTGATGCCAGAAAGACTGCCGCCCCAGCCACGTCATCCGGCGTGCCCCAACGACGCAAAGGCGTCATCTCGATCACTTTCTGACGAAATTTGGGATCGGCCTCCTCACCAAAAGCGGTTTCGATGAAACCTGGGGCCAAGATGTTGACCCGAATGTCCGGCGCAACCTCGCGAGCCAGTGAGCGGCTGAAGCTTGCGACTGCCCCCTTTGCCACCGAGTAGATCCCCGGATTTTCCCCTTTCATGCCCTGACCTACATGGTCCCAGGCCATGTTGATGATGCTTCCACCTCCCTGCTTTCGCATCATGCCAACGGCGGCCCATGACGCCAACACCGTGCCTCTGACGTCGACTGCCATCACAGTATCGAGCTTCTGAAGCGGGGAATGTCGGCCGGCATCGCCGGTGAGAATGTCGGCACCGGCGTTGTTGATCCAGACGTCGATGCGAGGGAAGGTACGCTGCAGATGCTCGACCAGGCGGCGGATCTCTTCCTCCTGGCTGATGTCCACCCGAAGAACCTCGGCGCGGCGCCCCTTGGCCCGAAGATCCCGCGCGGTGGCCTCGGCCCCCTCCTGATTCTTGCGATAGGTGATGGCCAGATCAGCTCCGGCCTCGGCGCAGCGAAGAGCAATCGCGCGGCCGATCCCACTGGACGCCCCCGTGACCAGCACGCTCTTTCGTTCCAGCACGGCCACCGTCTCCCCCGCAACTTCGGTCGATGATACCTTCTAAATCCTAACATATCGGGACCTTAGCATCTTACAAGGGAGCCGGGATGCGACTGTTGGCGAGCGTGCGGTCGGTCAATGAAGTGGAGGCGGCTGTTTCCGGAGGCGCGGACATCATCGACGCCAAGGAGCCAAGCAGCGGTTCCCTCGGCGCCGTAGCACCTGCCGTCTTTGCCCGGATTCAAGCTCGTGTCCCCCTCGACCTGGAATTGAGCGCAGCTCTCGGCGATGCGGCGAGCTCGCTGGAGGTTCGAAACAGCATCGCGGGTCTGAGGGTGGTGCCTCGCTCCGCTCCCGTGTACCTGAAGCTGGGGTTCTCTGGCGTCCGCAGTCCCGAGCGGCTGAGAGCTCTGCTCGAGGTTGCCTGCGCTGCGGCAGCAGAAACAGGGTGTCCTCCCCCCCGCATCATAGCGGTGGCCTACGCGGACCATGAGAATGCGGGTTGCGCCGATCCGGGAACTGTCTGGGATGCCGCGGCGGCGGCGGGTGTGGCTGGGATTCTGATAGACACCTGGTCAAAGGGTTCCCGTCACTTGTTTGACTGGATCGAGCCCGAACGGTTGCGAGACCTGGTCGACCAAGCTCGACGCGCCGGTCTCCTCACCGCGTTGGCCGGCGGGTTAGGTCCGGAGCAGTTACCTGGGGTTTCCCGGGTGGATCCTGATATTGTGGGCTTCCGGGGTGCGCTCTGTCCCAAAGGACGGCAGGGGAAGGTGAGCCAACTCCGTGTCAAACAGCTGAAGAGGTTGGTAGAAGCTTCGGGTTCTGTTCGACGGGCAGAACTGCCAAGTGAAGCCGGACCCGGTCGCGAAACGCCCGAAGCCGCTGCGAATCTCTGCCGGGCAAGTGGTGCTAACCCTCTGAGAATCAACGATTAGGGCACGCTTATAGGGGCATAACACTTGCTCGCAGCCGGGCTACAAGCGACCGTGATTTTCAACGGCTCTCCCACGCCCAGGCATGCATGTGACTTTCCCGTCGACTCCGCTGCGGAGCAAGTTCGGCCGACGGCTCCTCACGTTGTTCGTGGGATGTGCTTTAGTGCCCATGGCGGTGCTGGCGGTGCTGTCTTATCGGCACGTCAAGCAGCAGCTCTACCGCCAGAGCGAGGCTCGGCTCGAGCAGGCGAACCGGACCTTAGGCCAGGCGGTCTTTGAGCGCTTGCTGCTGCTGGACGCCACCCTCAAGAGCATTCCCCCCAGGGCGATTCTTCAGCTTGCCGCGGCCAAGCGCCTTCCGCGGGTTGCCGCTCCGGTGCGGCGGCCCAGGCCCAAGCTCGGAAATCAGACCCAGGCCGGCTCGATGGATGGGCGGGTAGCCATGGGTGGAATCATCATCGATCGTACACCCCGCCTTCCCGCCAACCGGTCTCGGACCGACCTCATCGAAGCCAGCAAAGCCCTGATCGCGGGGCTTGACCTCCTCGCCCGGCAGCGATTTGTAGCAGTGGAATTCTTGGGTGACGACAATAAGAGCACAGCAGTGTTCGGGCGGCTCTCACGCCGTCCCCGCCTGAGCGCCCGGGACAGCTCCGATCTCCGGCTGGGTTTGCCGCTGGTCTCGGTGGTGCACTTTGGCGGCGGTCCGCGAGTTTACCTGCTGAGAAGGCTGGACCGAAAAGGCGAAGTGAGAGGAACCTTCGTGGGCGAGGTCAGCCCGGACTACCTCTGGGGTTCGGTGGAACAGAGCGTGCCCTGGCCGAACACCCGGGTAGCGGTGCTGGATGAGTTGGGACGAGTGTTATTCAGGGCGCCG
>JBJMPB010000593.1:0-4552 GCA_045803455.1 Gemmatimonadales bacterium
GGCCGCTGGATGGGTCGACCACCATGCTGTAGCGATCCTTTTCGCCCAGCGTCGCCGTTTCCCGCTGCAAGACGAAGCTGGGGGATCGCCCTTGAGTCAGCAGACTCGAGCCCATCCACGGGTTGGGATCCCGGATGCCCACCAGGTCCGACAGCGTGGGCGCGATATCCAGCAGGCTGGCCGGCTCATCCCTCGGGCCCCGGGGCAGACGCGGGTTCTCGCCATACATAATCAGCGGTACCCAGACGGTCTCCCGGTACCCATTCAGCTGCCCCGCCGGACCGTGCTCCCCCAGGTTGTATCCATGGTCCCCGGTAATCACCACCAGTGTCCGGCTGAACCACGGCTCCTGCTTCAGCGAATCGAAGAACTCGCGGAGCACGTCGTCGGTGTATCGCATTGTGTAGCGGATGGCCACGTTGGGCCGGTCGGCCGGTCCCACCACGAATCGGGGCTCCGGGCTCCGGAACGGGATGTGATTGGTGGCTGACGCAATGGTTATCATCCAGGGCTTCGAGCTCAGGGCCATTTCACGGATCCGCTTGGCCGCGCGATGAAAGAGGACCCGGTCTCCGCCCGCTCGGTTGAAGGTGTAGTCGTCGAACCAGCGGCGCACCCAGATGGTCTCCCCGTCCCAGTCGGGATCGAACCCGGTAAAGTACTCCGCATGGTAGCCGTGGCGCCGCAACACCGAGGGAAGACATTCGAGCGAGGTATAGGTGAATCGGTTGGTGATGTTGTAGAATGAGTGCGGTTTGACCGAGCACAAACCGGTGACAAACCCGCTCACGGTGGGCGGTCCCATGCTGAGGTGACGCCGCCAATACGCCGCCTTGCCGCTCCTGGTGGCCAGGCTGTCGAGGAACGGTGTCACCGACGGTGCGGTATCCGGCCGGAGAAAGCCAGTGTTCCAGCCGCGGAAGGTTTCCAGCTGGATATAAATGATGTTCCACGGTTTCTCGTTGCGGGGTGCAGAGCCAACCGGTATGCGAATCAGCGGCCGCTCCGGATCGGTAAAGCGCCACGCGGTATCGTTGCTGTTGGCGAACCAATTGCGCTGATACTCCCGTGCGAGCGAGTCGAGCTGAGTCGGCCGCTCGCCCGCGGCAAGATCCTTTCTCGCTTCGGTGTACAGAGTGACGATCTCCGGCTGAACCCGGATCATCCGGTTCACGCCCATCGTCTTGTAGTTGTACATGTACAGCGGGACTGCCAACGGCAGCATCGCCACGGCAGCGGCAAGGGCCCAGGGCCGAAGTCGCGGAAGCCGGCCCCCGTTCCGCATCAGCCGGCGTCCCATCCACCAGAGCGCGAGCGGCATCACCAACAGCAGCACGAACGGCAATCCGGGGCCGCCCTTATCGGTGGCGAAGATATGCCCCATGTCTTCGTCCCATGCGTTCACCCGGAAGTAGGTCAGCAGCAGGCTGCGCGTGAGGTGAATCCCCATGAACCGGAGGACCTCGTTGTCCGCGTGGTCCAGGGCAACCACCAGCATCAGCAGCCAGAGCTCGACCAGATGAACCCGGCGGGCCAGCTGGGGGCGGATCGGGCGGTGATACCACACCAGCCACGCCACCGCCACGGGAGCAGCGACGATCATGACGCCGAGCAAGTTGTAGAACAGGGCGTAGGGGAAGTAGCGGATGGGGTGGATGACGTAGGGGCCACCATAGGGCGCGGGCCGGGCAAACAACAGGATTTCCTGGATTCCCATGACCAGCCAGGCAAGTGCGGCGAGTCCCAGCGTTACGCTGAGCTCCTGGGCCCCCGACGTCCGCTCAGTTGTTGTCATAGGCAGCACAATAGACGTTCATCCGAGTTCACGCTCCTGGAATCCAATGAGGCCGAATGACCAACCAGGCTGGCACCGCCCGACTCCCCCTCGATCTTAAGGACACCGTGGTGCTGCGAGGCTTGGGTATCCTCGCCATTGTGCTGCATAATCTTTACCACTCCATTCCGAAAGCCGTGCTGGAAATGGAGTTTGGATTTGCCCGCGACCGCTTTCCTCGTTTTCTCGCTACTGTGGGCGACCCCAGGCAGACCTTTCAGACCCTGTTCTCCTACTTTGGCCATTTCGGCGTTCAGATCTTCATCTTCTTGTCCGCCTACGGCCTGGCGCTCAGATATTGGCAGACCCCGTCCTGGAGCGGCTTCGTCTGGAGCCGGGTCCGGAAGATCTACCCGATGTGGTTCCTGGCGCTGGGATTCTGGCTGATTCTCAGGGTTATCGAGTACCGGGCGGGGGGCTTTCCGGCGTTCTTCATGCAGAACCTGGACGACCTGGTCCTGACCACACTGGGCATCATCAGCATAGTACCGTTCTATGGTCTTCCTCCGGTGGGGCCTTGGTGGTTCTTGGCTTTCATCATGCAGTTCTACTGGCTGTGGCCGAGCATGGCTCGATTCATAGCCAGGGTGGGCAAGCCTGCCCTGCTGCTCCTGGCAACCGCCGGTGTGGTCGCCACGATGTTCCTGAACCCCATTACGTCGCACAAATGGTGGATCGATCTGGTTGAAACTCCCATCGGACACCTGCCGGAGCTCTGTCTCGGCATTGCCTACGCACGCTACGGGGTCAGAGTCGGATTGGGGGCCGTGCTGCTGGCAATCCCCGTCTTCATTCTGGGTAACCTGCATGCTCTGGTCTGGCCGCTCACCTTCATCTGCGCCCTGACCACTATCCTGTACTTCTACCGCCTGACCGGCCACATCCTCCGGAATCAGCGATTCCTTCAGTTCCTGGGAGAGGTGTCCATGCCGCTCTTTTTCGTGAACGGCTATCTCCGTAGTCCGTTTCGGATCATAGCCATCTCGGCCCAGCGCTGGTACGTCACCCTGCTTTCGGGCCTGGCATTCGCGGCTTTCTCCATTGTGGTAGCATACGGACTGCTTCGGCTGGAGCAGTGGTTGTTCGAGCGCAAAGGAGCGGAGCCCAAGCTGAGCCAGGCAGCGCGCTGACTCACTCTGCCGCGGCCTTCCCCAGCTCCTGATCTATGGCATCGAGGACCCAGCGCCGGACCCAGGAGCGCTTGTCGTCGCGGTGGCGAACCAGGATGCTCAGGGCCTGGCTATCGCCGTCCCTCGCGCGCGTCGCGAGCGTGACAGCTGCCAGCTCCTGTTGGCCCAGGACCTTCTCCAGGCCATCCACAATCGCCGAATCCGCTACCTGAGCCGACGCCGCAATGGCCGCCGTCTGAATGACGTCCCGGTACGAGGGCGTAGTCAGCCCGACCAGCACGATGGGCTTCGCGCCGGCCGAATCGATTCGGGCGAGCACCGCGAGCGCCTGGGCTCGCACCTGATAGCTCGAGTCCTTCTGCCAGGCTGCTAGCGCCAGGCTGCGGGCCTTCTCTCCTCCGACCGAGCCCAGCGCCGCCACCGCTGCCTCCCGCACAGCGGCGGAGGTATCGCGAGTAGCCGCCTCCAGCGGGGGAACAGCGACGCTTGGCTCAAACTGGCCTAGGGCGGCTGCCGCCTCGGCTCGCACCCGATAGTAGTCCGCCGAGCGGGCGGCCCGGCCCAGGGCAACAGCTGCCACAGAGTCGCTGGTGCGGCGAGCGAGCTGCTCGATCACCCAGACGCGATTCCACAGGTTGGGGTCTCGGGCCAGCTGCATCTCCAGCCAGGCCGTGGGCTGCTCGAACGTGAGCTTCTTCAGCAACGCATTGTCTTCGTCGAACACCACCATCGTCGGAGCCGACCGCAGGCCTCCGATCCGCAGCACCTGCTCCCGTTGGTCGAGCATGACCCGAGTCCGCACATCGCCCCGCGCTGTGGCCACCCGAACCGAGATCTGTCCCCGGAACACGGCGGGCGTGGAGTAACGGAGACCGGTGCTGTCGGCCTTGGCCGTATCCACCTGCGTCTGTCTCACGGTGAGCGCCAGCGATCCATCCAGCGAATCGTAGGCGGTGCTCACCACCACCTCAGGATACCCGGCCTGGTACACCCATTGGTCCCAAAACCAGCTCAGGTTTCTGCCGGTGGCCTCGAGCACTGCGCGCCGGAGATCGTCGCTCAGCGCATTACCGAAGGCATGGCGGGTCAGGTACCGATTGATTGAGGCCCAGAACCGCTCGGTGCCCAGCTGCTGCTTGAGCATCTCCAGCACCAGAGCCCCTTTGACGTAGACGATGTTGCTGTTGTACGCAGCGAGCGGCACCCGCCGGCGGGCATCGAGCTCCAGGAACTGGCGGTACTCGTCCAGGTAGTAATCCTCCTCCTCCCGCCGCCCCTGCTTCGTCGCCCAGTACTGCCCCGCCATGAACTCGGCCATGCCCTCGTTGAGCCAGTAGTTCACCCAGTTACCGGTGGTGACCAGGTTGCCGAACCATTGGTGCGCCAGCTCGTGCGGGACCAGCGATCGTTGGTACCAGGGGCGATCCTCATAGGCCCGTGGATCGGGAAGCCAATCCACCAAGGTCGTGGCGCCGACGTTCTCCATGCCTCCAATGAAGTCGGTAACGGTCGCCTGGGAGTACTGAGGCCAGGGATATTTGACCCCGGTAAGCCGACTGTAGACCTCCATCAGACCGGGCGTCATGTC
>JBJMPB010000626.1:0-2924 GCA_045803455.1 Gemmatimonadales bacterium
GTATCTGGACGGCAGTTCGCACTATCCTACCAGACGCCAGGGTCAAAGGGATGATGGGCGCTGATCCCTGGCAACCGGGGAGCAGCACATGACCAGGGACGAAGTTGTCCCGATGGCTTTACGACAAGCACCCGATGCACCTGCACGATTTGCCTGAAACGGCTTCGGTGTGTCGGATGTATGTCGGACGAATGGCACTAGCTTAGGCTCTGTCTGCCGAATCGAAGTAAGGCCCTGGGGCCTCTAAGTTTCTATGAAGAGGCACGAACTTTCCGCTCAGCAGTGGGAGCTGATTGCCCCCTTGTTCCCGCCCCGGCGTCGTCGGCGTGGCGGCCAGTGGGGGGACGACCGGAACATCCTCAACGGCATCTTTTGGCGCTTGCATAGCGGCGCCCCCTGGCGTGACCTGCCCGGGCGCTATGGCCCCTGGCAGACCGTCTATGACCGCTTCAACCAGATGCGTCCGAGCGGCCTGCTGGACCGGGTCCTCCGGCGGCTGCAGCTGCGCCTCAACGAGGCCGGGCTGATCGACCCCGAGCTGGCCTGCGACGCTGCCCCGCCTGCTCCGAGCCGTCGCAGCCTGGCGAGTGGGGCCGTGACTGCACCGGCGAAGGATGCACCAGGGCGGTTGCTCGCCGCAACCGACCAGGGCGACTCCGACCCAACCGAGAGGATCACAGCCCCCGAAAGGGGAGGCGATGCAATGACCAGCCTGCAGGCGGTCCGCGACCGCTTCGCGCGCGACCAGGGACTGCCCTTCGCCGAGTCCTTGAGTGAAGCCAGCATCCTCGGCGCCCTCAATGAGCACGGCGTCAAGTACCGTGACCGGGTGTTCAGCCCGGTCGCGACCATCTGGGGCTTCCTCAGCCAGGTCCTCAGCGAGGACCACAGCTGCCGTGACGCCGTGTCCAGGGTCATCGCCCACCGCGCCGCGGCTGGCCTGGAGGTGTGCTCGCCCAACACCGCCAGCTACTGCAACGCCCGCGCCCGCCTCCCCACCGCCGTGCTGCGCTCGCTGGCCAGGCGGACGGCCCAGCAGTTGCAAGCCGGCCTCCCCGAAGCCTGGAAGTGGAACGGCCGGTCCGTCTTCATCGCCGACGGGTCGCATGTCTCCATGCCTGACACGCCCCAAAACCAGGCGGTCTACCCACAGCCGGTGGTGCAACAGGACGGGATCGGCTTCCCGCTGGCGCGGGTGGCCGTGTTGCTGTCACTGGCCACCGGCGCCTGCCACGACCTGGCCATCGCGCCGTACGCAGGCAAGGGGACCGGGGAGACCACCCTGCTGCGGCAGCTGTACGGCTCGCTGTCGCCGGGCGACGTGGTCGTGGCGGACGCCCTGTTCGACAACTACTTCCTGGCGTGCGAGCTGCGCCAGCGCGGCATCGACCTGGTCGTCCGCGTGCAGGCGGAGCGCGTGGGCAGCCAGGTGGTGGAGAGCAGGCCAGACGGCGACATCATCCTCTGGCAGCGGCCCAACAAGCCGCGCGGGATGAGTGGGGAGCAGTACCGCAGCTACCCCAAGACCATGCTCATGCGCCAGGTGCCCGTCGATGCCCGCGGCAAGGGCAACCGCGCCGAGCAGTTCAAGGTGGCAACGACGATACTCGAGGCGTCCATCGACGGCGGGCAGATCGGCGGCTTGTTCGAGCGGAGGTGGGACGGGGAGGTCGACATCCGATCCGTCAAGTCGACCATGAAGATGGACGTGCTACGCTGCAAGACGCCCGAGATGGTCCGTAAGGAGGTCTGGGCTTACCTGCTGGCGTACAACCTGCTCCGCACGGTCATGGCGGTGGCTGCCAGCGAGAACGGCGTGGAGCCGCGCGCAATCAGCTTCAAGGGAGCCAAGCAGGCCCTGACGGCGTTCGCGCCGAAGCTGGAGGCGGCCCGGCCACAGCAGCGGGCGGTGCTGGTTGACGCGATGCTGCAAGCGGTGGCGCACCACCGGGTGGGCAACCGGCCGGGGCGCTGGGAGCCGCGAGCGCGGAAGCGCAGGCCCAAGCCGAGCAAGCGGCTGAACCAGCCTCGCGACGTCGCCAAGCTGGCGCACAACCGAGCGAAGTGGTACTAGCGGACCGCTCCGCGTGTGGCGGTTGCGGGACTCCAGGATAGCCAAGCAGGCCGCGCCGGAAACGCGGCGACATGGGCGGGGCCGCGCCGGGGGGCCGAATCCAGGGGCGACGGAGGTGGACCTCGGGGAGGGCGGCCCACCCGGAGCCGCGCCAAGGACCCAGGGACAGGCCGCTGTCAATCCCGCACTTCCGGCGATCCCTGCCCACCAGGCGGCAGCGGGCCCTCCCCGCCTTGCCCAGTGTCCAAGGCTGACCGCTAGCTCGCTTAAGCTAGTGCCATTCGTCAGACGGACAACGACCGCGGGCCGAAGGCCGAGATCGCCAGGCGGCTGGGCTACCCCGTAATCCTGTGCGAGGCGATCCAGGGCGCCAACCGCGGGCTGGCGGCGGAAGACGATCGTCGCAGTCTCGCCATGGCCCTGTTCGGCACCCTACCCGTTGGCGGACGGGTCCCCCGGTTGTCTGCACCGGCCCAGAACCGGATCGCTGCCCGGAGCGCCATTCGGGCACACCCCCACCTCTGCCAGGATGCTGGCTGCCCGGTGCCCCAGGTGCTTGCCGAGCTGATCGTGGCTCCGGCGATCACCCGGCCGCTGCTTGCGGAGGCGGGCCAGGCACGCTGCCCGACGACAGGCAGGACGCTGGGGGAAACGGCCCCCGGCTGGCTCACCGCCCGGAGCACCCGGGAGGAGCGGCTGGCGCAGAGCGCGGCGATGGTCCTGCGTGGGTTCCAGACAGGCAAGAGCGTTCACGGCTGGTGCTCGGTGCGCGAGTCGGCCCGCCTTGCCGCCTCGGAGCGCGGCCTGGAAGAGGCCAGGATGTGCTGCATCGAGATTGCTCGCCTGTGCG
>JBJMPB010000673.1:0-4851 GCA_045803455.1 Gemmatimonadales bacterium
TGCAGGGCAACGTCCTCCACATTCCCACCGTGCTCGGCGCGGTGGTGGTGACCTACAACCTGCCCTCGATCGGGGACGCCAAGCTGCGGCTGGACGGTAACGCGCTGGTGGACATCTTCATGGGGCGGATCGTGAAGTGGAACGACCCCAAGCTGACCAAGCTCAATCCGGGCGTGAAGCTGCCGGACCTGGACCTGGTGGTGGTCCACCGGTCGGACGGGTCGGGCACCAGCTACATCTTCACCGACTTCCTCAACAAGTTTTCGCGGGAGTGGCGCGACAAGGTGGGCTTCGCCACCTCGGTCAACTGGCCGGTCGGGCTCGGCGGCAAAGGCAACGAGGGCGTGACCCAGCAGGTCAAGCAGACCGAGGGCGCACTGGGGTATGTGGAGCTGATCTACGCCATCTCCAACAAGCTGCCGTACGCGCAGGTCAAGAATGCGGCGGGCAACTTCGTCACCCCTTCACTGGAGACCGTTACGGCCGCAGCTGCCGGAGTGAAGCTCCCCAAGGATACCGATTTCCGGGTTTCCATCACCAACGCTCCGGGCGACCAGGCCTACCCCATCGCCTCCTTTACCTGGCTCCTGGTCAAGAAGGACAACAAGGACGCCGCCAAAGCCAAGCTGATCCGCGATTTTCTTACCTGGATGATTACGCCTGAGGCACAGAAGATGGCGGCCGAGCTGCACTATGCGCCGCTGCCCGACCCGGTGGTGTCGTTGGTTCAGGCTCGGCTGCCCACGTTGAAGGCGAGTGGGAAGGCGATTGCGGTACGTGGATAGGAAATGATCTTCTCCCGTCGTGAAATCGTCGCCGGACTTTGCCTCTTTGCGATCAGCTGTTCACCTGACAGTCCGCAGTCGGGCCAGAGACGCGAGGCGGCATCCAGTGGTGGTGCGGCACTCACCGGCGCCGGCGCCACCTTCCCCAATCCGATCTACACCAAATGGTTCGACGCGTACAACAAGGAGACCGGCGTCCGGATCAACTACCAGTCGATCGGTTCCGGCGGCGGCATCCGTCAGTTCAGCGAGGGCACGGTGGACTTCGGTGCCTCCGACGCGCCGATGACCGATGCCCAGATGGACGCGGTCAAGGGAAACGTGGTCCACGTTCCCACCGTGCTCGGCGCGGTGGTGGCCACTTATAACCTGCCCTCGGCAGGGAAGATCGCTCTCAAGCTCGATGGGCCTACCCTGGCGGACATCTTCCTGGGCCGGATCAGCCGGTGGAGCGATCCCCGGCTCCGGTCGCTCAACCCCGGGGTAAACCTGCCAGATCAGGATATCATCGTGGTCCACCGCTCCGACGGCAGCGGCACCAGCTTTGTCTTTACCGATTACCTCTCGAAGATCTCTCCCCAGTGGAAGGGAGCAGTGGGCAAGGGGACCTCGGTGCAGTGGCCCACCGGTTTGGGCGGCAAAGGCAATGAAGGAGTCACCCAACAGGTCAAGCAGACCGAGGGGGCGCTCGGCTACGTCGAGCTGATCTATGCCATCTCGAATGGCTTACCCTACGCCTGGATGAAGAACGCCGAGGGCGCCTTCATCGAGCCCAGCCTCAAGAGCGTATCCGCCGCTGCGGAGGGGGCCCGTCTCGGGCCGGACACCGACTTTCGCGTGAGCATCACTGGGGCGGCGGGAAAGGATTCCTACCCGATTTCCTCGTTCACCTGGCTGCTGGTTCCCCGGCAACCCCGCGATACAGCCAAGGCCAAGCTGCTTCACGGCTTTGTCCAATGGATGCTCCAGCCCAACGCGCAGAGGATGGCCGCAGATCTTCATTACGCCCCACTCTCGGTGCCAGTGATCGAGCTGCTGCAAAACCGGGTCTCCGAGAAATAGTCGACCTGATCGCAACTCAATAGCCGAAGGGAAAAGTCCGTGGTTTCGGAGCGTCCTCGGCCCGCACATAGGTGATCGTGTAAGGGCCTATGAACGTCGCCGACAGCAGGGTCCTTCCCTTCGCGATCGAGAAGTGGTGCATCCCGGCCGGAGCGGTGGCCGAATCACCCGCGGCGAGGGCCTGGGTCATCTTGCTGTCCAGCCGGTCTCCGGTGCCGACCAGGAGCGTCCCCTCCTTGATCTCGACGCGCTCATAGCTGGGATGGCTGTGCGGGGGGATTCGATAGCCGTCCGGCATCGAAACCAGGAGAGTGAACTCCCCTGTGCGAGTGGGATCGCCGCTGACCACAGAAATCAGCGCGCCCGGTGGCAGCACAGGGGGCACTATCCACTGCAGTGAAGCGGCTCCGGCCGGATCCGGGCCACCACACCCGGTGCCCCCAAGAATCACAGCGGATGCAACGAAGAGCCCGGTCAGCGAATATCGTCGGCGGACCATGGGCATACTCCTCTCAGCTATTCGCCGCTCACGAGTCCAGGAATAGCGTCGCGTGCCGAACGAAGGATTGGGGGAACTGGAACAAGGAACCGTGCCCGGCGTCGGGATAGATCAGCAGCGTGGCGTTGGGCAGGTGCTCGGCCAGCAGGTACGAGTTTCTGACAGGAATCATGGTGTCCAGAATGCCGTTCACCACCAGACACGGCTGGGAGATCCGCCGGAGCTCCGCGAACGGCTCGCCCTCAACCCGCTCCCATGCACGAAACGCAGCGATCTGGGCCTGCGCGACCTTCGGGCCCGACACCGGCTCCCGATCCTGCCTGCGTGCCGAGAGTCGCGTCACGAAGGCCTGCCCAGCCGCCTGGCTCGATTCGCTCGTGGTAAAGAAGAGCTTGACCAGTATCTGAGGCCCTGACAGCCCCGGGTCTTCGAGTATTCTCCTGAGCTCCGGCTTCTCCAGGTGCATGATGTCCTCACCACCGGCGGGGGCAGTGCCGACCAACAGCATCTTGCGGAGCAGCGACGGGCGCTCGAGGGCGACCTGCTGCGCAACCATGCCGCCCAGGGAGAAGCCGAGCAGGTCGATCCCGGTGAGGCCGAGCGCGTCCGCGAAGGCGAGGAAATGCTCGGCCATCCCGGCGATTGTGGTAGGCACCTCGCCGGTGGAGCGTCCCACACCCGCATTCTCGAACAGCACAACCTCGCGGGTGCCGGCCAGCCCGTCGGTGACCGCAGGGTCCCAGTTGTCCAGAGTCCCGGTGAAGTGCTGCAGAAAGACAAGCGGCGGGCCGGCTCCTCCTCCAAAGCGGCGGTAGGCGTACGTCTCCAGCCTGGTCTCGATGAATTGCGTTGGTGCTGTGATGGCACCTGCCTCAGCAGATAGAGCAGGGGCAATTGTCGACATGGCCGTCATCGTTCCTCCTCCCGAGAAACCGCGGCCGGTTCTCGAACTTTCACCGGCCGCTGATGTCAGGACCCATGGTTGGGCACCACTCACTTACACCGGCAGCTCTGTGCCGGCCTGCTCCGCCACCATGTACGCGGCGTACCAGCTCGGCCAGTCCGCGTCCCGCTGCCCGAGGCGCTTCTCGTGCTCCCCGTGTGCCGCCTCAGCGCGCCGCAGCGCCTGCGCCAGATCGTACGCCGACGGGTACGTCGTATCGCCCGCCACCCGTCCCGGAAAGCGAGTGGTGACCTCCTGCAGCAGCCAGCTGTTGCCGTCCGGGTCCTTGAACGCCGCATACGAGCCGTAGCTCCCGCGGTCCGGCGCGGGACCGCCGACAAAGCCGCCGAAGGGAGCGGGACCCTTGGCGAAATGGAATACGTCGCTCACTTCGGCACCGCGGCTCAGCAGGTCGTCGCGAGCAGCCTGAATGTCGGACACCACCAGGAACATGCCCTGGGCGGATCCTGGTGTGCCCTGGCTGGGATTTCCGAAATGAATCGAGCTTTGAGAACCGGGAGGCGTGAACTGGACTGCGCGCTGATCGCCGTCGCTGAAGTCGGCGTCGAGCCGCCACCCGAGACTCCCATAGAACTCCTTCGCGCGGTCGACATCCGACACCGGGATGGTGATCACCTCGAGCTTCAGGTCCACCTGCCCCACGTTTGCACCGGTGGTTGCACCCGTGCTGGGCATTGCGGTAGTGCTCATGACTTCCTCCTGGGTGGTAGGCGGCAGTAGGCGACGAAAAAAACCGCCGGCGCCGGGTAGGCAGCTCGGCGGCGTGGGTTCCTTTTGCCGGGTGTGCTCTTGGCTGTGTGCTTGCGGCGGTGGCTACGATACTGCTCGGTACTGAACCCGTCAATGATGCGTGTTCAGCACCGTTCCGGAAATCGTCATCTGCCGTGACCGATCCGTTACATCAGCGTGACCGAGCAGGCGAGGTTCTCCGGTACAATCCTCCCATGACCGCAGTCGAATCCAGCCAGACAATCCGCTCCACGCCGCCGCCACCGGTGCCGCTGGAGCGCAGGAACTACGGCGACCGCGCGTTCAGGCTCATCCTTACCGCCGCCGCGCTGCTTATTCCGATTCTCCTGGGCTTCCTGGTCTATGAGCTCTGGAGCGGAGCCCAGCCGGCTGTCGCGCGATTCGGCTTCGACTTCATCACCTCGAGCACCTGGGACCCGGTAGCCGAGGAGTTCGGCGCCTTTCCGCTGATCTTCGGGACGCTGGTCTCGTCGCTGATCGCGCTGCTGATCGCTGTCCCGCTGTCGCTCGGTGTCGCCATCTACCTGACGGAATTCGCGCCGAAGGGCGTGCGCCAGCCGGTTGCGTTCCTGATCGGCCTCCTCGCGGCGATCCCCAGCGTGGTGTACGGGCTCTGGGGGATCTTCGTGCTCATCCCGGCGCTTCGGACCACGGCCTTTCCGCTCCTGCGGAAGGTCTTCGGATTTCTCCCGCTCTTCCAGGGGCCGATTTACGGCCCGTCGATGCTGGCTGCCGGAATCATTCTCGCGATCATGGTCATGCCCTACGTGATGTCCGTCTCCCGGGAAGTG
>JBJMPB010000157.1:0-3568 GCA_045803455.1 Gemmatimonadales bacterium
TGCGTGCCTCTAAGGCCATCGGCGTTGCTGCTATGGGCCTGCTCGTCAGCCTCGTCGCATTCGGCAACTTGACGGACTACGACACCAACTTCGCCTTCGTGCAGCACGTCCTCACGATGGACACGACCTTCCCGAGTTCGACAATCCGTTACCGCGCCATCACCAACCCGGCCCTGCATCACGCAGCATACGCGCTGATCATTGCTACAGAGATCTTGACCGCTGCCCTTTGCTGGATGGGTGCGCTCCAGCTCTCGCGGCACATCGGCGACACGGGTCAGGGGTTCAACCGCGCTAAGCGCATCGCCATCGCCGGGCTCACGGTCGGGTTCCTGCTCTGGCAGGTTGGGTTCATCGCCATTGGCGGCGAGTGGTTTGGGATGTGGATGTCGCCGCAGTGGAACGGGATCCCAAGCGCCTTCCGCTACTTGGTGATGACGCTCGGCGTGCTGATGTTCCTCAGCTTACCGGACCACGACACCTCCGAACCATAGCCGGTGCGCTGCTCAAGCTCGGCGGCCACCGGATTGCCGAGCAGGAGATCCATGCCGCGGTGCTATCCTGTACCCGCGCTCGCCGGAGCATGCTGGAGGGGATGCGGACTGCGAAGCCTACTCTGCATTGATCTTTCCTGGTCACCCCCTGCCGACATCCCACATTCTAAATCGGATTGAGCGGACGGCGCTGCACGGCGCCGGAAACTGATTTACGCTTGCAGCGGGATCTCGCGGCTGATCCAAGCACACCAAAACGGTCTCGCTCACTCTTGCGGCGTTGCGGTCCCGGACTGCTCGCCTTGCGCCTGAGCCGGTGCGCTCGGAGCCTCGGCGGGGACAGTACTGTCCGAGCTCGGGTCAGTTGCAGGCTGCCCCGACAGCTGCGCGCGTCCCGCCGCAAGTTGACCTTGCACCTCGGCTAACTCGCGACGCGCTGCCTGCACGCGACCATCCAGCTCCGCAAACTCGCGATTGCGCGCCGCCATGCCGTCCACCACCGTCGCCAGCTGCGCCTGAGCCGTGGCCTGCCGACGGCCAACATCCTGTACGTCGCTCGACAGCTTGTCCCGCCGGGCACTCAGCTCCACCAACTCGCGCTCGGCCCTGGCCCGCTCGTCCCCCAATCGGTCCAGCTCAGACCGCAGGCTTGCACTCTCCCGCTGGGCTGCGGCTTGGGCTTCCCGAGCTTGCTGGAGTTGCTGTTCGACCGCACGGATCTCCTCCGCCACATTGCCTCGATCTGCTGTGAGCCGCGTTGTCGTCTGCTCGAGCTGCGCACGGCTCTGCGCAATCTGATCGCGTTCTGCCTTCGCGTGTGCCAGGCCTCTTTGCGCGGCAGCATCGGTCTCGCGGGCGACTTGAGCGCGCTGTTCGGCTTGCGCCAGCTCAGAGGTCTTTGCACCCACCTCTTGCGAACGACGAGCGATCTCCTCGCGCAGCACCGCCTCCCTCTGCCTTGCTTCTTCGAGGCGACGCCCAACCTCCGCGAGCTCTTGGGCTCGGGCCGCTCTGGCTTGCTCAGCGGATGCAATCTCGGCTCGCACGCTGATCAGGCGTTGCTCGAACTGCTGCACTTGGCTTTGCAGGTCCGTGAGGCGCTGAACCTGCGCCGCGGCATTCTTTGTGGCCTCTGCTGCGGCCTGCTGAGCGGCCAAGAGGCTCTGCTGAACAGGGGCCAGCTGTGCTTGCGCTTGCTCCCGCGCTTGGCTGGCCTGGGCGGCCTGCTGCTGCGCGGCTGCGATCCTGGCCTGGAGGTCGGACAGCGTGCCGGACGCGCTTGTCTGCTGGGCGAGCTGGGTGCGGACCTCAGCCTCATTGGCCTGGAGCATTCGGACCTGGCGTCGGTGGTCGCGCTGGTCCTCGGCCCGGTAGATGAACAGCAGGAAGGTAATCAGCCAACTCACCACGGCCAAACCGATGAGCCCGAGCGTCAGCGGTCGTGTCATGTCGGAGCGGGCGTTGATGGCCATGGCGGTCCCGTTCAGGTTGGGGGCAGCTGAGTCGATGTGCCGACCGATGCTGGCCCATTCATGCCAGGACGTCCATCGCGCCATGCAGCAGGAGGTAGCTGGCGTAGAGGGCCAGCATTCATCGAACCGTGGGCCGGAATGCCCCTACCCCGCTCTAGCGCGCCGGGGCTGATAGCCACGATGGATCAGAAGCCTTCGGCTTGTAGATCCAGAACGGGCTACTGGCCCCGCAGGGTGTCCTTGATGCCACCCGCCGTGTTCTGGGCCTTGCCCTCGACCTGATCGGCCCGCCCCTCAGCCTGGAGTTTGCTGTCGCCCAGCACGTTGCCTACACTCTCCTTGACCGAGCCCTTGGCCTGCTCGGCTGAGCCCGCAACCCGATCACGGTCGACCCCGACAGAGCTGGTCGTGGGTGCCCGGTTTCGCGCGTAGCCAAAGTACCAAGCGGCAGCGCCGATCACGGCCAAGAGCACGATCAGCCACAGCCAGCTGAAGCCGCCTCCCGTGCTGCCCGCCGGAGCGGATGTCGAGGTGGCGGTCTGAGCCAGCGCAGGCCAGCTCACGAGAGCCAACAAACCAGCAAGGATCGTGAGTTGGGACTTCCGCATGAGTCTCTCCTTCCGGGCTGTACCGCCCCCACCCTCTCACAATGTCCAAAGGACCGAACTGGTTCGCGCTCGCGTCCATGCGGGGCAGGGTCGGCACAGCGTTGACCTGTGCAGGGCCGGGGTAGGCCATGTCGCTGTCCTGGGTGGGACGGAACCTAGACCATAGGAGGTCCGTTGGTGCCCCGAGCGCCTGCTGCGGGTGAAGGAGCTGCACGATGAGATCCCTGGCCAAAGCCTTGCGTCCGCTTTTCGCGCTGGGGCTGCTGGGGGTGGCCTGTGCGGCCCAGAGTGGGGCCGCGCAGGCTCAAGGCGGCCTCAACGACTTCTTCTCGCAGCTGTTCGCGCCACCGCCCCAGCCCAGCTACGTCCAGCCGCTCGTGGTCCCCCGGGGTGGCCCTCTGGCGCGCCCTCAACGGGGTTACGTTCCACGCTCGAGGTCCGCCGACCGCGTAAGCCCGGTGAGACTGCCGCGTGCGGTGCCCTTTCGCGTGCGCCACGCGAGCTTGCCTGCCCCGAAGGACCAGACGAGTTTACCCCGTCGGGGCGAGGGCAAAGCCGAGAGCCCGAAGCCGATCAAGATTGTGCCGCGTGAGCCGGGCAGTGATCCAGCCGGTCAAATTCTACATGACGCAACCCTGCGCCGGGGCGACATCGTCGTGCTGCCCGGGGGAGCGAAGGTGTTCAAAGGCGGGCGGGCCGCGCCTTACCGCCTCAGCGACTTTGAGGCGGTTCGCTCCTCCAAGCTGCTGGAGGACAAGACCCGCCGAGCCTTGATGGCCATGCCGCTGCAACCAGCGCCAAAGCCCGCTCAAGCCGAAGCGGCGGCTGCGAAAGATCAGCCCGCAGGCAAAGCCCAGAGTAGCGACGAGGAGCGCGTCGCCGTCACAGGATCGGTGCCGCGCCGCGTAGGTCCCTAACTCTTGTCTTCACCGCTGACACTGCGCCCTAAAGCAGACCGACGCACCGCAGTCACGCTGCTGCCGGTCGATAGGAG
>JBJMPB010000182.1:0-3142 GCA_045803455.1 Gemmatimonadales bacterium
GTGCATCAGGAGCGGGGGCGTCCAGCCGTGAGGCGCTAAATGCGGTTGTAGACTGGCTTGCTGTCGAGACGGCTGGCACCCGAGGCGCGGCGTCCGTTGCACCTGCCCGGGACACTCCGCTATCTGTCGGGCGAGCATTGTGAGAGGAACGGTGACGGACCGGGGCATGGCGCGGGATCTCGGGGGGTGAGACCCGGAACGGGCAGGTTGCGGCCCGCGTTGCTCGGAGACGAGGAGCAACTCCATGCCCGATGAACCAACACCTGACATCCCTCAGCCGCCGCCCGCTCCCGCTGAGCCCAACATACCGTCCGGTATTCCTGGTATCAGCGAGCCGTTGAACATTCCCCCAAGTACTCCAGGCGAGAGCCCGCAAGTCGGGGAGCCAATTGGCATTCCCGCGACAACGCCCCCGGAGGTTCCGAGGACACCTGTTCTCTTAAGGGCGAGAGGCCCAGTCAGACACAAAACCGCAGCGTTAGGCAAACTTTACAGCGGGGCTGCGAACGGCGGTGTGACACCTAAGCCGACTTTCGCTCCACATAGCGCTCCTGAAGGTGAGCGCGGAACATCCCCGCTTCGAGAGGCCGCCCCGTCACGGCGACCAGAAGCTCCTCAGTCGTCAACAAACTCCCTTTCGCGTGTACGTGGGTGCGCAACCATGAGTGCAGCGGGCCGAAATCGCCGACCTCCAGACACGGGACGATCTCAGGCTCGGCGCGGCAGGCCGCCCGGAAGAGCTGCGCCGCCATCATGGCCCCCAGCGTGTAGGTCGGGAAGTATCCCCAGCTTCCGCCCGGCCAGTGGATGTCCTGCAAGCATCCCAGGCGGTCATTTGGGACGGTGAGCCCAAGGAGGTTCCGGATACTCTCGTTGAAGGCAGAAGGCAGGTCCTCGATCCGAAGATCACCGGCAATCATCGCCTTCTCCAGGTCATAGCGGACCAGGATGTGAGCCGGGTACGTCACCTCGTCAGCCTCGACCCGGATGAAGCCCGGCTCCACGGTTGTGACAATCCGATGCAGATTACCCGCGCTCCAGGCTGGTTCCTCACCCCGGAACGCTTCCCGCACAATCGGGGCGAGGAACGTGACGAACTCCCGAGACCGACCAACCTGCATTTCGATCAGCAGGGACTGGCTCTCATGCAGGCTCATGCCGCGAGCCGCCCCGACGGGCTGATGCCGCCACGCGTGGGGTCGTCCCTGCTCATACAGGGCGTGCCCAGTTTCATGCAGGACTGCCATAAGAGCAGGTACAAAGGTAGTCTCGTCGTAGCGGGTCGTAATCCGCGCCTCGCCGGCCGATCCGACACAGAAGGGGTGCAGGCTGACGTCCAGCCGCCCGCAGGTGAAGTCGAACCCCACTGCTGTCATCAGCCGCTCGGCAACACGCTGTTGCGTGTCCCGGGGAAACAGGCCTTCGAGCGGCTGAGTCACCGGCCGCCTCTCCTGGGTTGTGCGCGCCGCCTCGATCAGATCGGGCAGGTCCGCTCGAAGTTCGGCGAACAGAGGGTCAATCCGGCACTGGCGGAGACCCGGGTCATAGCGATCGAGCAGTGCGTCGTAGGGCGACAGCCCCAAGGCGTCGCCCTTGGCCTGCCCAATCTGCCGCTGGAACCCGAGCACGATCGCGAGATGCGGCAGCAGCTGAGCGAAGTCGCTGTTCTGGCGGGCCTCGCGCCAGACTAGCTCGGCTCGGGACACCGCTCGGGCGCTGGCCTCGACAAGATCGCCCGGGAGTGCCGCGGCTTGGTGGTAGGCCCGCTGCATCTCGCGCAAGTTGGCGCGCTGCCACGGGCTCAGGATGTCCCTGCTCTGATCGGCCTCGTCCAGGAGATCGCGGATCTCCGGTGCGCTGAGCAAGCCATGGGCGATGCCGTTCAGGACGGCGAGCTGATTTGAACGGTCCTCGGCAGCCCCGTCCGGCATCATCGTCCTGGCATCCCAGTGCAGGATCCCGATTACGTCTGCGATGGAGCCGAGGCGGGCAAACCTGCCCTCCAGTGTGCGGTAGGCGTGCATTCAGAGTGACCCATAACCGCTGTGCGTGATGAGCACGTGTAAGCTTTCGAAGTTGATGGGAAGCGAAGGTCCTGCGAGTTCGGTCAAGTTCGACACCTTGGTCTCGTCGGCCGGGGACGTGTGATGATGACCGCTTTGCTGATGGTTGGGCGGGAGTGGAGCCTCCGGCTGGAGGACGCCGGACTGGGGGAGGGCGTGCCGAATACGGTTTAGCTGGTAGCCGATCCCGGCCTCTCCAACATCTCCGGACGCAATTTCAAAGGCAATCAGGAGGCCAGGGCTGACCCCCAAGCCTACGATGTCACAGCGCGGGGCCTCTTTGCGACCTGAGCCGAAAGCTATGCGGCTTTGTCGACCCGTGATCATCCGGCTCCAATGTTGTGGAAGGCTAGCGCGCGCGGCATTTGCTGTGAGCGGGAGCGACCATCAGCTTCTTGAGAAGAACGACAGAGCCGGCTTCGAGGCCGGCGCCACCTTCCTTGTAATCGGGCACTGCCGCCATGATCACTTCCGCAAGCTCCACCTCTTCAGAGCGGACTGCTCGCCCACACGGACCAAGGCACATCCGCATCGTCGGTGTGCCGATCGACATCGGCGCAAGCCAGCCTGGCGCTATCATGGGACCCGCCGCCCTGCGAACGGCGGGGATCGTGGAGAGCCTGCGCGAACTCGGCCATGAGGTCGTGGACCAGGGTGATCTACCGGCGCCCGCGCCAGTTCAGCTTCACCTGCCCCATGCACCTGACAAGGCTCGTAACCTCGCGCAGATCGCCGCGTGGTCGCGCGCCCTGAGCCGATGCACCTACGACATCGCTTGCGGGGGCACTTGTCCGGTTCTGCTCGGAGGTGACCACAGCCTCTCCATCGGCTCAGTGAACGGCATAGCCCGACATGCCACCGAGAACGGGCGCGAGCTGTTCGTGCTCTGGCTGGACGCGCACGCCGACTTCAACACACCTGCCACAACGCCGTCGGGCAACATGCACGGCATGTCCGCGGCTCTCTTAGCCGGCGAGCCAGGGTTGGAGGCGGTGTTTGGTGACGAGCCGCGTGCCCCTCTTCAGCCCCGCCATCTTCACATGTTCGGCATCCGCTCTGTGGATCGGGGCGAGAAGGAA
>JBJMPB010000222.1:0-7133 GCA_045803455.1 Gemmatimonadales bacterium
CTCAGCGAGGCAAGAGCCAAACGGGGCCAGCTCACCAAGCGGAAGTCCTGGCGGCCCGCCAGCGAGCTTGCCGTGGACCTCGGCACGGCCAATACCCTGGTGTTCGTGAAGGGCGAAGGCGTCGTGCTGAACGAGCCTTCGGTCGCCGCCATCGATCAGGCTACCGGCAACATCCTGGGTATCGGGCTCGAGGCCAAGCGGATGCTGGGCCGCACTCCGGAAGGTGTCCTGGCGGTCCGCCCCATGAAGGATGGGGTCATCGCCGATTTCCATGTCGCCGAAAAGATGCTGCGCCATTTCCTCCGGATGGTGATCGACCGGACCATCTTGCGGGTCAAGCCCACCGTGGTCGTCTGCGTCCCATCCGGAATCACCGAGGTCGAGCGCCGAGCCGTGCGCGACTCGGCCCAGTCGGCCGGCGTCAAGCGTCTGTTCATGGTGGCTGAACCGATGGCCGCGGCAATCGGCGTAGGCCTGCCGGTGGAAACGCCAGTCGGCAGCATGGTGATCGACATCGGGGGCGGCACCACCAACATCGCGGTCATCGCCCTGTCCGGCATCGTGTGCGACTCTTCGATCAGAACTGGGGGGGACGAGCTGGATCAGGCCATCGTCCAGTTCATGCGGAAGACCTACAGCCTCCTCATCGGCGAGCCCACCGCGGAGCGGATCAAGATCAGCCTCGGTTCGGCGGTTCCGCTGGAGCGCGAAGGCGAGATGGACGTGAAGGGACGCGATCTGGTCTCCGGCCTTCCCAAGACCATCCGGATCGATTCTCGCGGCGTGCGCGACGCGATCCAGGAGCCGATCTCCCATATCATCAATGCGGTACGCCGGGCGTTGGAGATGACCCCGCCCGAGCTGGCCAGCGACGTGCTCGAGAACGGCATCATGCTCACCGGCGGCAGCTCCCAGATCCGGGG
This sequence comes from Gemmatimonadales bacterium, assembly GCA_045803455.1. Taxonomy (GTDB): domain Bacteria; phylum Gemmatimonadota; class Gemmatimonadetes; order Gemmatimonadales; family GWC2-71-9; genus CAVVWJ01. Next base: position 924 of record JBJMPB010000222.1, read on the forward strand.
ACTCGACCAGCGGCTGATGGATGAGACCGGCTTGCCGGTCCGGATGGACGACGACCCGCTCACCTCGGTCGTCCGCGGCACCGGCCGCATCTTGGATGACTTCGCCCGGTATGGTACTGTTCTAACAACCTGAAGCTTTCCGCCACTACGGCGGAGCACCCGTCCCTCACACCGGCATCCCCGCCCAAGCGGCGAGGGTGTCGGTGTGTGGTTTTTTCAAGGATCAAGATGGGCCGGCAACCGCTGTGGGGGCGCGACGATCAGTGGTTGAGCCATCGCCCACCTGCCCGAATACGTTGTACCCCCAACAGAACGCCGCGTCCCCTGTGGTGAGAGCGCAGGTGTGGCCCCCGCCGTACCCGCCGGCAGTGGGAACCGCGCGGAACAGGTGCCCGCCGGTTACCGCGCGGGGGGTGATCCGCTCCGTCGAGGTGCCGTCGCCCAGCTGTCCCTTGCCGTTATATCCCCAGCAGTAGGTGAGATTGCCGGGTGTGACGCCGCAGGTATGGCCACCGCCGCTGTTCACCTGGGAGAAGCTGAGACCACCTTTCACCGCCACCGGCCTGAGACGCTGGGTGTGGGAACCATCTCCCAGCTGCCCATGCAGGTTGCTACCCCAGCAGTAGGCCTTGCCGCCGCCACTTATACCGCAGGTGGCCGACTGCCACTTGAACGAGATGTTGGCCGAGCCGGTGGTCACCCAGCGGAAGCTGCGCCCGCCGGCCACCTCAACTGGCTTGTGACGCGAGCTCAACGTGCCGTCGCCCAGCTGGCCTTGCTCGTTCCGTCCCCAGCAGTAGGCCCGGGAGTCCATGGTGACGCCGCAGGTATGAAAGCCGCCGGCCGCTATCCGCCGGAAGAGCAGTCCACCTTGGACCGGGGTCGGCCACGGGCGCTCGATCGTGGTGCCGTCACCCAGGCGGCCGTTGTCGTTGTTGCCCCAACACCAGGCGGCGTCGGACAGATGGATCGCACAGGTGTGGACGTACCCCGCGCTCACGAAGTCAAAGCGCAAACTCAAGGGCGGCTGCCCGCTCACCAGGACGGGGGTGGACTGGTCGCCGCCAATCGAACCGTTTCCCAGTTGCCCGCGACTGTTACTACCCCAGCAGTAGACCTGGTTCTGGGTGGTGACACCACAGCTGTGGTCGAATCCGGCGCTGACCATCTTGAACTGCAGACCACCGGCAACGGGAACAGGACTGGTGCGCTGCGATATGTTCACCGCGCCATCGCCCAGCTGGCCTACCCCATCCGCACCCCAGCAATAGGCCACGTCATCGTAGGTCACCCCGCAGCTATGGTACATGCCGGCGCTGATCTGGCGGAAGGACAGCGCGGCGGTGGCCTGAACCGATAGAGCTGGACTCGCATCCGGCTGTTCTGGCGCGACTGCGGGATCGCCGCACCCCGCTAGAGCCAGGATCATGGCAAGGGCAAGAAGCGAGGCTGGATAGGGTCTGAGCTCGGGCCCAGGGATCTGGCGCATGGGATTCTCCTGAAGGGTACCGCTGTGATGAATCTAGCTTAGGAAGGGGGGGTCAAGCGGGCGTCAAGTGGCTTACCTTCCTCGGGATGAGGCCAACCGACAACGTTGCTCCCTGGATCGAGCGCATGGCCCGGGTGGGTTACACCGCCAAGGGCATCCTCTACATCACCATTGGCTACCTCGCGGCCGGAGCCGGTCTGGGCCAGGGCGGCAGGGTAACCGACACCAGCGGGGCCATGCGCCAGGTGAAGACCGCCAGCCTGGGCCAGCCCCTGCTGCTCGTGATCGCCGCGGGCCTGCTGGGTTACGCCGGCTGGCGCCTGGTCGAGGCCATCACCGATCCCGAACGGCGCGGCACCGACCTGAAGGGCATCCTCATGCGGGCCGGTTTTGCCGGTCGGGGAGTTTTTCACGCCGCCCTGGGACTGACCGCCTTTCGTCTGGCCTTGGGCCGGGGCGGCGCGGCGTCGGGCAGTCAGGCACCGCACTGGACCGCTCGAGCTTTCCAGATCCCCGGGGGCGAGATCCTGGTCGGAGTCGCGGCACTCTGGATCGCAGGGTACGGGGTGTATCAGTTCTACCGGGCCTGGTCGCCCAAGGTGCGGCGACATCTCCAGCTCGCTGAGCTCTCGGCGCGCGCGCAGCGCTGGGTGCTGGGGGTGAGCCGGTTCGGTGTCGCGGCCCGCGGCGTCGTCTTCTGTCTCATTGGATTCTTCCTCGCGCGGGCGACGCTTCGCCACGATCCCGCCCAGGCCGGCGGCGTCCGAGAGTCGCTCCGAACCCTGGAACAGACAGGACGCTGGGCCTTTGTGGTGGTGGCCCTGGGGCTAGTGGCCTATGGCGTCTACCAGCTGGTGAATGCCCGCTACCGGAACATTCGCGTGGCCTGAAGGCCGGCCTCTCCGTCTGCGAAGCGGTGCCGGACGCCGTACATTTGGACTCCCCCCGGCGTACTCGCCGTGGAGGAGCATCACATGTGGGACAAAGCGTGTTACAACTGAGAGCAAGCTGCATACATCCAAACGCTGCCGGGCTACATCCGGTTTCTGAGCGTCGGCTGTATCAGCCGGTAGACCTGCATTCTGTTTCTCGTGGATTACAATCGAGCTGGGAGGTATACGGCGGCTTACTGGGGCATACCATTGTGACTGGTGCCTGCCCCAGTCGAACCGGGAACCTCGCCGGTTCAAATCGCGGTCTTACGATCGAGTCCGCTTCGGATACCGCGGAATCTGCCTCGAGTACAATGGAGCCCGGTACACATACGAGGCGGCCGGCCTGACTACATCGGCCCACAGTCGAAGTACGGCGTCAGGCTGTGAGCTTACGAGCGAGCTTCGATCCGCGCCCTGACCTTCTTTACTGCCCGGGCCGCGCTCGATTTCGCCGAGCTGAGCGCCTTCTCCGCCATCTGCCGAACTCCCTTTAGTCTGCCCTTCTTGCCGCTGCGCTTGCTGGATCCCTTGGCGCTGCCCGAGGTGCTCCGCTTTGGCGTGGTGCGTTTGCGAGAGCTGCTCGTCTTCTTGCTGGACTTCCTGGAACCGGACTTCCTGGCCTTCGAAGCCATCGTGACCTCCGGGTAGGCGGCAAACCGCGGCTGCTTACGCTGTAGCCTCCGCCACGAGTATGTTCTGCCTCATTCCCTCTCGCAATGGAGCAGCCTTCACCGATGAGCCGTGCGGAACTGGCGACCCAGCTTGCGGAGATCGGGCGGCAGTTCTACGGCCGGGGCTGGGTAATGGGCACCAGCGGGAACTTCAGCGCGGTGCTGAGCCACGATCCTCTGCGCCTGGCCATTACCTCGAGCGGAGTGGACAAGGGGAGTCTCTCCCCCGGCGACATCCTGGAGATCGACCAGCATGGCGGGGTGGTCACCGGGTCGGGCCGCCCCTCAGCGGAGGCCAGCCTTCATCTGACGATCGTCCGGGCCCGCGGCGCCGGCGCGGTGTTGCATACCCACTCGGTTTGGGGCACAATTCTATCTGACGCTCCCGGCAACGGGCTGGTGGTTCAGGGATACGAGATGCTGAAGGGACTCGACGGCGTCGCCACGCACGAGCATCGCGAATGGCTGCCGGTAATCGAGAATACCCAGGATTGGGAGGCGGCAGCTCCCTCCGTTTCGGCGCTGCTGGACACGTATCCCGACGCGCACGGATTGCTGATCAGATCGCACGGCCTGTATACCTGGGGACGGGATCTCGGCGAGGCCAAGCGGCAGGTAGAGATTCTGGAGTTTCTGTTCGAAGTGATGGGACGAAAGCGAGGCATGACATGGCAACAGTGAGAATTCCCGACGAGCAGCGCACCCTGATTGACCAGGCTGAGGTCACCCGCTATCTGGCGACCCTTGGCATAGACTACGAGCGCTGGCCCGGCAACGAGCGCGTGCCTGAGGAGGCATCGCCCGAAGAAGTGCTGGCCGCCTACGCGCCCGAGATCGAGCGGCTGAAGCAACAAGGTGGCTACGTCACCGCCGACGTCATCGATGTAACCGCTCAGACCCCGAACCTCGACACCATGCTGGCCAAGTTCAGCGTGGAGCACTGGCACGATGAGGACGAAGTGCGCTACATCGTCCGGGGACGGGGGCTGTTTCACATCCATCCCCGGGACAACGGGCCCGTCATCGCCATCGAGTGCGAGCCCGGTGACCTCATCCGGGTCCCCCGCGGCACCTGGCACTGGTTCGATCTCTGCGGCGACCGGAATATCAGGGCTATCCGGCTGTTCCAGGACAAGGCGGGGTGGACACCGCACTACACCGAGAGTGGTGCCGACAAAGGTTATCAGCCACTATGTCTGGGTCCCTCGTACATTCCGGTTCGGACGGCATCGAGCTGACCCATATCGGCGCCGTCCTGCTGGATATCGAGGGCACTACCACGCCGCTCGACTTCGTGCACAAAACATTGTTTGGTTTCGCCCGCGCTCGAGTTGCGGCGTTCCTCGAGCGCCGGTGGGACGATCCAGGGGTTCGAGGCGACATTGCCCGGCTCAACGCCGAGCACCTGATCGAATCACCTGAGCCTTCGCTGCCTCTCTGGCGGGACAACCCCCGGGGAGTCGCGATGTACGTTCACTGGCTGATGCAGCGGGACGGGAAATCCACCGGCCTCAAGTCTCTGCAGGGAAAGATCTGGGAGGAGGGGTATCGCTCAGGCGAGCTCAAGGGGGAGGTCTATCCGGATGTGCCTCCCGCGCTGGAGCGCTGGCGCAATCAGGGCATCGGCATCGCCATCTTCTCCTCCGGGAGCGTGCAGGCCCAGCAATCGCTATTCCAGAACAGCAATGCCGGTGATTTGAGCCGCTTCTTCCGAGCGTACTTCGACACCACAACCGGCCCCAAGAAGGAGCCACGCAGCTACACCCGGATCGCGCAGGCGCTGAAGTGCCGTCCCGCCCAGGTACTCTTCATTTCCGATGTGCCCGCGGAGCTCGATGCCGCACGAACGGCGGGCATGCAGACGGCCTTGTGTGTGCGGAATCCAGCCGATGCCCCGGCCGACGGCGCGCACCAGGTGATTCACAGCTTCGATGAACTGCTGAGCTCCGGTAGCGTCCCTCCCGCAGCAGCGTCATCACCGGTGCCACCGATTCCTGCGGACATCGAGGTTGCCGTGTCTGCCTGGATGCGGAGTCGCGGCTGGCGGGTACATCAGGTCAGGTGGGAGCTGGACGATCCCAACATGGGCTTCTACGTCTGGCAGGAAGAGGGTCCCTCGACCGGGGTCCATGCGCTCTGGCTCGACGAGGCCATGATCCGGCACCTGAAGGCAAAGGAGCTGGTTCAGCTGCTGGAGCGCGAAGGTGTGGCCGAGGAGATCCGGATCAGCTACAAGGTGCGGATCGAGGAGCGCGGAGCTGGGTACCGGGTATCGGTGGTGCCCAGGAGATCGGGAGAATTCAGAAGCCTCAAGTAAGTGTCACGAAGGGGCGGCTTCAAGACTGCGGATGTATCTAAGGTACAGCCGGCGCGGCGGTGCGACAGAGGCTCTACCCGAGGGCCGCCGTGCCACTCACAAGTTCCCGGGCAGCGGCAACCAAATCGACCAACTCTCGGCGCGCGGTACGACTCTCCTGCAGCGTCTGAGCCAGTTGGCTCAATCCCGCCTTGGCGTGCACGATCTCGCTCTCGGCGGCTGCCGTGAGCTCTGCAGCGCGGGTGAGTTCGGCCCGGATAGCGAGATTCAACTCGTCTGCACTGAATGGCTTGCGCAGCAGCGCCATGGCAGTGTCAGCCCGATCGATCGGTGGCACCTCTTCGGCATAGGCTGACATACAGATGACCGCTACGGTCGGACGATACCGCTTCAGCGTCTCGTGGATCTGCCGTCCATTGATTTCCGGCATCAAGAGATCGGTCAGCACCAGGTCGAACGGCTGCGATTGGATCTGTAGCAGGGCAGACTCGCCGTCGGCGGCTTCTTCCACCTGAAAGTGCTCGGCTTCGAGCCTGCGCCGAATGATTCGCCGCAGCGGGGGCTCGTCGTCGACCACCAGCACGCGGGCCTCTCGCCAGAGTGGCCCATGACGGGAACTCAACTCGGATTCCATAGAACCTGTTGGGGCAGAACAGCAGCTCAGGGGGTAGGTGAGTTTAACGTTGTGGGTTTGGTTCAGCTTTAGCACCAAAGGCTAGGGTCTCCGCTTCATCCTCTCCCGGAGCCGCAGGAACGCCTTCATGAGTTCCCCCGTCCTGGCCTGGTGTTCTCTTGCGA
>JBJMPB010000228.1:0-3616 GCA_045803455.1 Gemmatimonadales bacterium
AGTCAGGAAGCTGAGGACGTACGCACCTTGCCACGTCGCAAGATCCTGAAGCGAGCCCCCGAGCAGGGTAAGGCAGCGCTCAACCGCATTGAACTCGACACGCTGGCCGGCATGGGGGTCTCCAACGTGATCGCACTCGCGATTATGATCACCACCGCAGCGACGCTGAACGTCAACGGTGTGACGGATGTCGAGACCTCGGCCCAGGCCGCCGAGGCCTTGCGCCCGATTGCTGGAGCACTCGCCGAGACCATCTTCGCGCTCGGCATCGTTGGCACGGGGCTTCTCGCTGTCCCGGTGCTTGCAGGCTCGGCTGCGTATGCGATTGGGGAAGCGCGCAAGTGGCCGGTTGGCCTTGCCCGCCAGCCCATGGAAGCCAAGGCGTTCTACGCCACGGTTGCGCTGGCGACCCTGGTCGGCATGATCCTGAACTTCACACCCGTGAACCCGATCAAGGCGCTCTACTGGAGCGCGGTGATCAACGGCGTCGTGGCCGTGCCGGTGATGATCGTTATGATGCTGATGTCGGCCGAACCGAAGATCATGGGCCAGTTCGTTGTCACGGGCTGGCTCAAGGCGCTCGGGTGGGTGAGCACAGTCCTCATGGCCGCGGCCGTGATCGCGATGCTCACAACCTCGTTCTGATGCCACCTCCTTGCTCGGAAGCACGCCAGGAGCCCTTCGCCTCGCGGGGCATGAGGAGCGCCTCGGGACCTATCGGAGCGGCCCTGTCGAGATCAGCAATCTCCAAGGAGGATGCCGATCGCCTTGGCGCTAGCCATGCGCCGGCAGCTGGCCCGCTCTGCACACTCGAGTCTCACCAGCCGTGCAAATCGACACTTGTGGTGCTCGTGGCTTTGTCGCCTCAGACGTGTCTCACTTCGGTTCGACATCCGGATTGCCGCCTGGGCTTCCGGGCGGTGGGATCACGGGTGTCGTGCCCGGGTCCGGCACGGGTGGCCGGACCGACATGTCCGGATTGAGGCTCGTGGGCGGGCGGATCACGCCCTCGGTCCGACCCAGCCGCTCACTCAGGCTTTCGCCAGAAGGGGTCGCGCCGGTCGAACGTGGATCCTGGCGCGGGTCCAGTGGCGTGCTGCTGTCTGGGGTGGGCTCAGTCGGGGCCGGCGTTTGGGCGCGGAGGCCCGTTGTGCTCAGACCGGCAACAATCGCGACAACGCTCAGAACGAATACGCGCCCATGAGAAGCAGACGTCATCCCTTTGTCTCCGGCTCAGCGGGCCAGTAGTGAGGCATCGGGTTCGACGGCCCATCCGGCAGATAGTCGGGCTCGGGCCCAGGCTCAGCCGGCGTTCGGTCCAGTCCGCCACCCTCGTTCGGCTCTGGCGATGGCGACACCGCGCTTGGATCGTGACCCGCAGAAGTGGGCTCCTGAGCAGCTTCTGGATGCCGCGGCCCTCTTGGTCTTACGTCGGAGCTCATGACCTTGCTCCCTCAACCACTCCCTACGACAACGACCCCTCTGCGGGGCCAGTTCCCGGTCAGCGGTCACACAGGTCCTCTGGTCAAAGGTGCTCGGCGCTCTGCCTCGCTTGTAACGGGGAGGCTCGACGCCCCTGTTCATCCCCGACGTATCCGCCTCGTACCGTGCCTCAGCCGCAACGGGCGCCTTGGACCCGACCGCTACGGTCGACGTCAAGGTTGAGGCGATCGGCGCGGAGTTCCATCGTGTCGGCGCCCCCCGGCACGGTTTTCCGGACGACGTTGGCGCCAGAAGTCTGACGCGCTCGCTCAGCGAGTTCGTCGGAGTACGGCTCGCCGACAGCAAACCGGGCTTTCTCCTCTTTGCACCCGGCCATCGGTGAAGCTGGCTGCGCCGGCTGGGCGGCTACGGGGGAGATCCTAGTCGCGATGAGCGCCAGCGCGGCGAAGAGACACTTGCGGTTCATCTGAACTCTCCCGGTTTGGTCGGCAGAGGACAATCGGCAGCGCGGGTCCTTTCCGGATACGACCCATCTGGCGAGGATGGATCGTAACGCCCCAAGTCGCATCCGCCTGCACACAGGAACGCTGCCCACCGCAGGGCCCCTTGCCTTTGAGCAATCAGCGTTCCGGCCGCGGCGCGTTGGCGGGCGGGTTGGCCGTAGCCGGCGGATTGGTCCGGCTGGCCGGAGCGGTCGTGGTCGCCCGCGCGTCGAAAGCATAGCGGAACGTCGGCGCGTTCTGCAGGTCGGCCTTGGTCATGCGCAGGACGGCACGGTCCGGGTACCCCCGGCTGACGGCGACCGCAGCGTTGTCCCCTTGAGCGACGCTTCCGGCCGCCGCTCCCGGGGCCGCCGGGGTAGGCGCTGTCGTGTCCGATGCGACTGACGCTGTTCCTGGCCCAGTCGGGCGAGGCACGACCGTTTCGGGTGGCACCGGAGCGGTCGGGGGCGTCACTGTGGACGTTGCTGTCGGCCTGGGTTCGCTCACCCACTCCAGCGCCGTGAACGGGACGGCCACGTCCTTCTCACCGATCCCCAGAAATCCTCCGACCCCGATCACGACGGCTTCCGTGGCCCCATCCCGGTTGACCAGCACCTCTCGGATGTCGCCGATCTTGGCATTGTCGGTGCCATGGACATCGACGCCGACCAGCTTCGAGGCGCGCCACTGGCTCGGTGATTGCTGGGTGATGAACTGGCCCGACATCCCGCTCGGGGCGTTGCTTGCCGGCGGACTCGTTGGAGCGGGGCTCGTCTGAGCAAGGGCCGGAGCTGTCGCGAGGACCGTTCCGACGAAACACGCCGTGAGATGCTGCTTCAGCATGGTTGCCTCCCGTTCACAACTCGATCTTTTGCACTGTGCGGGCGCACATGGCGCAGCCGCATACATGTTAACGGCTCAGCGGGTCGGCCTGTTCGGCCAGAACGATCTAGAATTCGAACTGGACTACGGCCCTCGCGTGGCCAGACGAGGAGTTTCTCCCCCTGCGAAGCGAGTTGCTCCTACGCAACAGCAGGGGCACTTTCACCCACCTCCCTCAAAGCAACGAGAAGGCGCTCGTTTGACCGTGCGTGACCAGCGGAGAGTTCAGGCTGTGCCCTGGACTCTCCGCGATCGGACCGGCCTAAAGATCCAAGGGCCTCGATCCGGGCCCGTTCACCCGAACAGATAAAAAACTGCCGGCGTGGCTGTAAGCACCATGGCCGCAGCGGCCCAAGCCGCGACCCGGAGCCGGATGTTGGGATTGGCGATCCGATGGATCCGGCGCGCGGTTGTCCCCGCCAGCATGCTCCAGCCGTTCATGCACGAGCACAGGAGACGATGCGCTTGACCCTCGGTGAGTTCGAAAAACGAGATCGCGTCGCCAAGCCTGTCGCTCGCCAGCCCTTCGGCCCGGAGAATGGGATCGTGAAACGCAACCGTCAGGGGCGAGTTGTCCGAGCGCATGACCTGGCGCTCTTCCTTCGTCTGGTACTCGATCTCTCCGAGGGACAGCAGCCGGCGGGACGGCTCGCGCTCGAGCACTTCGGCCCAGCGCTCAAGGCGCTCGCGACGGGACATAGAGCGCTGTTCGGCGGCATGCACATCCGCAACGCGGCGAAGCTGATCAAAGGTCCTGTATTCCATCGATCTTCTCCCTCCTTGGGTGAAGATCGGCGGTGATCGGGCAC
>JBJMPB010000231.1:0-2845 GCA_045803455.1 Gemmatimonadales bacterium
AACCTACCCCCGGTCCATTCGTTAGAGGGATTTCAGGTACTCGACCAGGTCGGCCTTCTGAGCGGGAGTGAGCTGCAGGTTTTTCGCGGAGTCGTAGCGGTCCACCACGTCATTGAGCGTGGCCGCGCTGCCGTCATGGAAGTAGGGCGCGTGCTGCCACAATGCCCGGAGCGGCGTGGTGCGGTACATCCCGGTGGCACTCCGCTCAGCGTGGGTGGGATCGGTGGGGACCTCACTGGTAGGATGCAGCCGGGTGTTCGCATCGGTAAAGGTGGTGCCGGCGTGACAGGTGGCGCACTGTCCCTGCCCGTTGAATACCTCCTGCCCCCGCGCGGCGGCGGCGGCATCGAAGGTTCCCGGAGGCGGAGCGGGCGTGGTAAGACTCAGCTGATAGCTCTCGAGATCCGGAAGCTTGCTCTCGATCTGATCCGGCGGGTTGGCCACGCTGATGTTGAGCCGCGGCTCCGTGAATGAGCCGTGTCCGTGCATCTGGGTGACCCCGACATAGCGATTCCAGTATTCGATTCGGTCGCCGTCGCCGGTGAACGTCACGCTGTTCACCCCATCCAGCCCGTACGCCGGCGGAATCACCGCAGGATCGTTTTGCCCGTCGAAGTTGTATCGGGCGTCGTACTTGCCCGGACCCCACGAGTTGTACACCGCCTTCTGCGGCCCGGTGAGCGCGGGCGACAGGGCCACGATGGCCCCGACGTTGAGATCCAGGTTGGGCCAGCCGTCCAGCCGCTGGCCGATGCCGGCCTGCACCGAGTTGTTCACGGTGGAGTGACACAGCGCGCAGGTGATCCCGACCTTGGTGAGCGTGTCCTTCCCGTTGATGGTCTCGACCGTGCCCTTGAGACCCACCACCGCGTTCAGCTTGAGCAGGGCGACCGTGGTTGCGGGCGAGTTGAGGTCCGCGCTCTCGAGCGTGCCCGGCGGGACTGCGTCGGCGTCCACCTTGAGTCCCACGCTCAGCGCCGTCGCCGGACTTACGCTCGAGCTGATCACCTCGTGCATTCGGAGCGTGTCGGTCCAGAACGTCTCGTCGCCGTAAGTGTCGAAGCGGAAGGTCTGCTGGCCCTGGGCCAGTTGCCGCGGGCTCGGCTGGTCGGGACCGTCGTCGCTGCAGGCCAGCACCGAAGCCAGAAAGCCGGCTCCGAGCAGGGTGCCGGTGCTGAGCCAGGCGCGGATGCGGAAGGAACTAGGCATGGGTCCACCTTAGGTGGCGCACGGCCTCGCGTCAGTTAGCTGGCTAACAGCTCGCTTATCCTGCCCGGCTCCGCGCCGCCAAAAACTTATGCAGACTCCCGGGATGAACGGTGATCGCACCCCGGGCCGAGTAGCTGATGTGACCGCTGGCTCGCAACCGGTTGAGCAGCCCGGATACCACTTCGCGGCGGGCTCCGACCAGTCGGGCCAATTCCTCCTGCTTGATGTGGTGCGCCAGACTGGTGCCGTTCTCCGTCGGCTCGCCCAGCTCGGCCGCCAGCCGGAGCAGCGTCCGCACCAGGCGGTAGAGTACGGTATCCCACGAGAGGCTTTCGATCTGCTCGTACGCGTCCGCCAGGCGGTCGCATACCGCGGCGGCAAACTCCACAGCAATGTCCGGATCGTCCCGCAGTCGGCCCAGCAGTGCCGGCAGCGACATCTCCACCACCGCGCTCGGCTCCAGCGCGACGGCATCCTCCCGCCGGTTGCCGCCGCAGAGACAGAGCTCTCCTACCAAGTCGCCCGGCTTCCCCAGTCGGAGTGTCAGCTCCTCGCCTTCGGACGAGACCGTGCTGGTCTTGATCAGTCCGCTCCGAACCAGAAACAGGCTTCGGGAGGGGCTTCCGGTCCGATAGAGGTGCTCGCCCGCCTCCAGCCTGCGCGGTGGCAACAGGGCCATGTGCTGACACAATCGGCCCCGGACTGAACCACCGAATGCTTCACATTGGGCATGATCCGGGAACTCTATGGCCAGGAGTGGCGGAGGAGGCTGCAGGATCAGGGTGAACAGTTCGAGTCTCCGCTCGAGCATCGGGTACGCCGCGGCTTCCGCACTGCACCAGCCCCGGTAGGTCATGAAAGTCACGTCTTCTCTCCTTTTCACGCGGACGTCTCACTAATGGACGACGTGATCGACTGGCCGCGTGGCGATTCCGATCTCGAAGCAGCAGCGGGTCCGGTCGTAGCGGTCGCAACACTTGGTGACAGCGGTGCCGACGAAGTCGCTCAACAGGCTCTCGAGGGCGTTGCAGACCTCGGGATGTCCTGCCGTGGCGGCCGCGAGCGGGCAGCCGTGGCTTTGGAGGATGTATCCGCCGTCTTCCTCCAGGACCTCAGTCAGTCCCCCCATCTGGTTCAGTAGCGCGCTCGCTCCGGCGACTCGCTGGCCGAGGCTGCCCCTCGGCGCGGGCCGCCCGTTCGTAATGCCGCGGCCGACCTCGCGCATGACGGCATCCAGCTCCCCGGAAGACATGCGCCGGGCCAGCACTTCCAGCAGTTGGGTGAGGAACGGCGCGTACGCCCGGGAAAAGAGCAGCTCGGCCTGCACCGTGACTCCGTATACATGCGAAGGCTTGCTGGCGCCTCGCCGGCTCTCCCGCTGCTCGACCAGACCATCGCGCAGGAGCGACGCGAGCTGCCCCCGGACCGCGGTCCGGGTGAGCTCCAGGGCTCGGGCCAGCTCGTCGACGGTCATGGTCCCGCGGCGCAGCAGCTCGAGGATTCGTCCGCTGGTTCGTTGTTCTGCTCGCCCCAACCCGGGCATCGGTCAGTCTCCTAGAAAGTTCAGAAAAGAATATATAATCTTGCTTTTCTCCGGCAAATTTCGTATTACTGCCGGGTGCAAGGCTAGAGGCAA
>JBJMPB010000315.1:0-3032 GCA_045803455.1 Gemmatimonadales bacterium
AGTCGGGAGCTGGGAACTAGGAGCTGGGGGGTGACGGACTGGGAACTCGTGACTGGGGACTGGCGACTGCCCCCCACCACCAGCACATTCCGCGATCCAGCCATGATCAGCCACCGCTACCCCGAATCGGCCGTCTTCTACCGGAAACTCAGGCGGGAGTACCCCCGCATCGTCCGGGCAGAGGGTTGCTATCTCTATGATGACGAGGGGCGCCAGTATCTGGACGGCTGCGGGGGAGCCTATGTGGTAAACGTGGGCCACGGGGTGAGCGAGATCGCGGAGGCGCTGGCCTGTCAGGCGGCCAAAGTCGCGTACGTCAGCGGGACCGTGTTCACCCACGATGCGGTGGAGGAATTTGCCGCGGAGCTGGCGCGGGTCTCTCCCGGCGACCTGGACCTGGTGTACCCGCTGGGCAGCGGCTCGGAAGCGGTCGAGGCCGGATTGAAGTTGGCCCGCCAGTACTGGGTGGAGGCGGGGCGTGCCGGCAAACACAAGATCCTCGCGTTCATGCCCTCGTATCATGGAAACACGCTGCTCGCGCTGTCGGCGTCGTCCAGAGAATCGAATCGCGCGCTCTTTCGAGACTGGCTGGTGGAGGTGCTACGGGTGCCGGCGCCGTACCCGTATCGCTGCGCCTGTGAGGGTAAGGCTCCCCTCTGCCCGACCTGCAGCGGCGACGCGATCGAGCAGACGATTCTGCGGGAAGGTCCCGGGACCATCGCCGCCCTGATCGGCGAACCGGTGGGCGGATCGTCCACCGGTGCGTCAGTTCCTCCGGAGGCATTCTGGCGGAGGGTCCGCGAGCTCTGCGACAGGTACGAGATCCTGCTCGTGGCGGACGAAGTACTCAGTGGCGCCGGCAGAACCGGCACCTGGTCGGCGCTGGAGCCGTATGGAGTGGTTCCCGACCTGATGCTGGTCGGCAAGGGAATCGCCGGAGGTTACGCGCCGCTCTCGGCCGTGGTGGCGCCCAGGCGGCTGGTGGACGTTGTGGCCCAAGGCTCCGGCAGCTTCCTCCATGGGCAGACGTTCTCGCACCACGCTACGCTATGTGCCGCGGGGACGGCGACGCTCCGGTATCTCCGGCGGCATCGCCTGGTCGAGCGCTGCGCCGAGATGGGCCGAGTTCTTCACCGGCGGCTGCAGCAGCTGCGAGAGCATCCTTTGGTCGGGGATGTTCGGGGACGCGGTCTGCTGGCAGGAATTGAATTCGTGGCCGACAGGCAGACCCGCCGGCCTCACGACCCGTCGCTTCGAGTAGCCGATCGGTTTGCGGCCGCGGCGATGGACTCGGGTGTGATGGTGTGGCCCAATGCGGGACAATTGGAAGACGGGACCGGAGACCTGGCGATGCTGGCGCCGCCATTCGTGATCGATGAGGATCAGATCGACGAGCTGGTGCTCGGGCTCGGCCGCGCGCTGGAGCGGACCGCTTCCGATCTGAGGAGCGCATCATGACAACCGCAACCAAGATCACCTACACCTCCGCCAGCGGTAACCTGGAGGAGTTCCATCAGCGGTTCGACGCCGCGCTCGAGGCGGTCCATCGTGAGGCTGGGCGGCTGCACCCGTTCCATATACACGATGCAGCGGTCGAGACCACCGCTGAGCCGTTGGAGGACCGCTCTCCGATCGACACCAGCCTGGTGCTGGGCCGGTTCAGCGCCGCAGGGGCGCAGCACGTGGACTCCGCGGTGAAGGCCGCGCGGCGGGCTCAACGGGAATGGGGCCGCTGGCCTTGGCGCGATCGAGTGGCGCTGCTGCGCGGGGCGGCGTCCCTCATCCGGGAGCGGAAGTATCAGCTCGCGGCGCTGATGAGCCTGGAGGTGGGGAAGAGCCGGCTCGAGGCCATGGGCGACGCTGAAGAGTCGGCCGACCTGATCGACTACTACTGCCAGCAGGTGGAAGACGCCGACGGCTTCGTCCGGCCGATGAACCGGATCACCCCGGTGGAGCGAAACACCGATGTGCTCCGTCCCTATGGCGTGTTTGCTTGTATTGCTCCATTCAACTTTCCGCTGGCGCTGTCCGCCGGCATGTCATCGGCCGCGCTGGTGGCGGGCAATGCGGTGGTGTACAAGCCGGCCGAAGAGACGCCCTGGACCGGGCTCGAACTGTATCACGTCTATCGGGATGCGGGGCTGCCTCCGGGAGTGTTCAACATCCTGTTCGGGCGGCGGGAGGATATCGGCGATCCGCTCTGGCAGCACCCCGGCGTGGACGGCGTGGTGTTTACCGGATCAAAGGCGGTAGGGCTCAGAATCCATGCCGGGCTGAGCGGCGGCTGGATCAAGCCCGCACTGCTGGAGCTGGGCGGAAAGAACGCGGCCATCGTGCTGGAGAGCGCTGATCTGGACGCAGCGGCCGAAGGCGTGATGCGCTCGGCGTTCAGCCTGCAGAACCAGAAGTGCAGCGCGACGTCGCGGGTGTACGTTCAGCGCCAGGTGGCGGCGCCGTTCATCGAGCGGCTGGTGGAGAAGACCCGCAGCATCCGGATGGGTGATCCATCGGCGCGGGATGTGTTCTTCGGACCGGTGATCAACCAGCAGGCTGTGGACCGATTCGAGCGCGCGGTGGCTCAGGCACGAACGGAGGGCACCATCGAACTGGGTGGGGAACGGCTCCGGGGTGGGATCTTCGATCGGGGATACTTCGTGGCTCCCACCATTGCGCGGTTGCCGCTGGAGAGCACGCTCTACCGGGACGAGCTGTTCGTGCCGTTTGTCGCCATTGGCGAAGTGAGTGGTCTGGACCAGGCGCTCCAGGAGACCAACCGGGTAGAATACGGACTCACGGCAGGCATCTTCTCCAGAAATCCTGCGGAGGTGGCCCGGTTCTTCGACGAAGTGGAGGCCGGGGTGTGTTACGCCAACAAGCGGACCGGTGCGACAACGGGGGCCTGGCCCGGCGCCCAGCCGTTTTGCGGCTGGAAGGCCTCAGGCTCCACCGGCAAGGGCGGCTGTGGCCCCTATTATGTCGCGCAATTCATGCGGGAACAGAGCCGAACGGTCCTCGAAGGCTGAGGAGCCCAC
>JBJMPB010000339.1:0-6199 GCA_045803455.1 Gemmatimonadales bacterium
CAGCAGGTTTCCGGCGCAAATGAACTGTTCTCCTGGCCTCTGTTGCTCGCCGGTACCCAGGAGCAGCGCGAGCGGTGGCTCGTACCCATCGCCGCTGGAGAGGCGCTCGGGGCGTTCGCCCTGTCCGAGCCCGAGGCAGGAAGCGACGTCGCAGCGCTGACAACGCGAGCGGTCGAGACGACGGCCGGCTGGCGGTTGCGCGGCGTCAAACGGTGGATCACCAACGGCGGCGTCGCCGACAGTTACCTACTCTTCGCCGCCACCGAACCGGCAGCGGGCGCGCGGGGGATCTCGGCGTTCGTGCTCCACAAGAGCGACGCCGGTCCTTCGTTCGGCGCCCCCGAGCGGAAGATGGGTCTGAAGGGTTCTCCGACAACCGAACTGCTCCTCGACGACGTCCTACTCGCTGCCGACAGACTGGTGGGTATCCAGGACCCCGCCGCGCGGACGGCGCTGAGCTTGATCCGGTAGTCGCCAGCCGCTCAGCTGATCCGGCCTACTCGACCAGCACCCGGACATCCCACGGGCCGAGCGTCAATGCCCCGGTCACCGGGGCCCGGTCGGCCAGGACGTCGCTGAGCGCACCGGGCGGGGTCGCGCTGACCTCGTCCCAGGACCAGTTATGGACGACGTGCACGCGCCGACCACCCGGGACCCTGCCGGTGGTGACGGTGACGCTGTCCGGTAGCGCCTGCCAGCCGTGCACCGGGGCGGGGGCCAGCCACGCGAACAATGCCCGGGCCAGCGCCCGGTTGGGCAGGGTTCCGACGTAGGTAATCCGGCCGAGACCATGCGCGCGGGTGGTGACGGCGGGCCATCGGCCGAAGTGCGGGTGCTCGTAGCCGGCCAGCACGGTGGCATCGGTCACGGTCAACCCGTCCACCCATCGGGTGCCGGCGGCGTCCGGGGGCAAGGGCAGCGACGAGTCCCCGAACGCCCGTACCGGGACGTCATCGGCCAGGTTGCTGAACTCGTCGTACCAGACACCCGCCGCCTTGGTGAGCATTGCGGGAGCCTCCTCCGCTCGCGCCCTGGCCTCGTGGTCGGCGTACGCCGTCCGAGGGCCCAGGACGAGGTGCCCACCCGCCGCCGCGTAGGCCTCGAACCAGGCCAGGTCGCTGTCGGCGGTCACGTAGTGCCCCACCACCACCAGAATCGGATGCGCGGTGACCGCGTCCTCTGCCGATGTGCCCGCGACGAGCCGCCGCGCGTGCGCGATCCGGATCTGGAGTCCAGCCTCGAAAGCTCCCCGGTAGAACGGGTCGAACAGGCCGTGGTACGCGCGTTCATCCGGTCCACCGTCCGGCTTGGCCAGTGGGGGGTACTTCTCCATCAGCCACTTGCTGTCCTGGGAGTAGATCATCGTGACGTCGGCCTCGGGGATCAGACCGGCGACCAGATCCCCGGCCGACTCCAACTCGGCGCCCAGCAGTGCCAGCTCCCGGTAGGTGCGGCCGGGGCGACCGCTGTGCGGCAGAACGCCGCCCCAGTAGGTCTCGGTGCCGAATCGCAAGGTATGCCAATGCCAATACTCCACCATCCGCGCACCACGGCCGATGAGTGCCCAGGCCGCCTGACGCCATTGCCCGTCGAAAGCGGGCCGGCTGTCCCAGGGGTGACCGACGTGCATGGCGTTGGTCTCGGTGACGAGAAAGGGCTCCTGCCGGGAGGAGAACATCCGGTCAGCGGTCTGGTAGAGCGCCCAGGTCCCGGTCGTCGTCCAGCTCTGCGGGCGGATGCCGGGATCGGGCAGCCGCAACTCGTCCTGCATTGCGTAGTACGGGTTACCGGCCGCGATGTCGAGGGTCTCGGTGAGACGATCGTCGTCCACCGCGGGTCGGGTGTAGGACAGGCAGGTGGTGACGAACTGGTCAGGGCCGGCGTACTCGCGGGCAATACCCGCCTGCCAGGCGATAAATTCCGTGGTCTGCTGGGCCTGGAAACGCCGCCACGCCAGGTCGTATTGCGGTTGCCTGTTGCCGTCGGGCAGCCACAGGTCGGCCCACGTGGACAGCCGATGCGACCAGTAGACCAGGCCCCATTCACGATTGAGTGTCTCGACGTCACGGTATGTGTGCCGCAGGTGATCGACGAAGCGTTGAAAGACCGCGTGATTGTGCAGCAGTTCATTGCCCGGTTCGTTGTCGACCTGAAAACCGATGACTGCAGGGTGATCGGCGTACCGCGCCAGGATCTGACGGATGACGCGTTCGGCATGGAAGCGAAAACCCGGATGGGTGAAGTCAACCTCCTGGCGGGCACCCCAGGGAATCCGACGACCGGATTCGCGTTCCCCGGCGATTTCCGGGTGCAGCCTGGTGAGCCATGGTGGGACGGCGTAGGTGGGAGTCCCGAGGACGACGCTGATACCGCGCTGCTGCGCGGCGTCCATCACCGGCTGCAGCCAATCGAGGTCAAATGTGCCGTTTTCCGGTTCCCAGGTGGACCAGACCGATTCCCCAACCCGGATCACAGTGAAATGCGCTTCGACCATCAGGTCGAGGTCACGGTCGATTCGGTCGTGCTGCTGGTACTCGTGATAGTAGGCGGCACCGAACAACACGCGGTGAGGAAGACCTGGCACGTGAGCAATTCCCTTCTCCGAAAATGACTTCACTCCTTGACCGATCCCGCAGTCAGGCCGGCCTGCCAATAGCGCTGCAACAGAAGGAAAGCAGCGATCAGCGGAACGACCGACAACAGCGATCCGGTGACGACGAAGGCCAGCAGCTCCGGGTTCGAGCTTCTGCCTCCGATCGCCTGGTAAGACCAGTTCGACAGGCCGACGGTGATCGGGTACAGCTTGGGGTCGTTCAGCATGATCAATGGCAGGAAGTAGTTGTTCCAGGTAGCAACCAGTGTGAACAGCAGCACGGTGACCAGACCGGGTGCCAGGCTGCGCAGCACGACCTGGAAGAAGATGCGGAACTCGCCGGCCCCGTCGAGGCGGGCTGCCTCGATAAGGCTTTCCGATACCGCGTCCTGGGCGTAGACCCGCATCAGGTAGAGACCGAACGGGCTGACCAAGGAGGGCAGGATGATCGCCCACGGCGTGTCAACCAGGCCGACCTTGCTGAAGAGTAGGTAGATCGGGATAGCCAACGCCGTCGTTGGCACCATCACGGAGCCGAGGACCACGCCGAACAAGGCATCGTTGCCACGGAAGCGATATTTGGCGAAGCCATACCCGCCCAGGGCACACAACGCCGTCGCACCGCTGGCACTAACCACCGAATAGACGAGCGTGTTGAGCATCCACCGGGTGTAGACACCGCCGTCATAGGTGAAGGTGTCGCGGATATTCCTGAACAGCGAAAAGTCGTCGCCCAGCCATAGTCCGAAGGTGCTGAACAGGTCACCGGTGGTCTTGGTGGCCGCCACCACCAGCCAGAAGAGCGGGATCAGAAAGTACACCAGCACGGCGAGCATGCCGACGGTCAGCGCCGTGCTGTGCGATCGGCGCGAGGTCCGCCCTGGCCGGTTCGGCGCGGCTGGGCCGGTGGTGCGCGGTGAGGTTTGCGAGTCGACGGCGCTCATGCTTTCCGGCTCCCTCTGCTGGTGACGAAAAGGACGGCATACGAGGCAATGACGATGATCAATCCGAGCAGGAAGGACACGGCGGCGGCGTAGTTCACCTCCTGGCCGGTGAAGGCCAAGGTGTACGCATACAGGTTCGGGGTGTAGGCGCTGTCGATCACGCTGGGGGCTAGCCGTTGCAGGAGTTGAGGTTCGGCGAACAGCTGGAAGCTGCCGATCACGGAGAAGATGAGGCAAAGCATCAACGCCGGTCGGATGGCGGGAATCTTGATGTGCCAGGCAATCCGCCAGGCGTTGGCTCCGTCCACTGCCGCCGCCTCATAGAGGTCGGTGGGAATGGCGCGCAGCGCTGCATAGATGATGATCATGTTGTATCCGGTGAACTCCCAGGTGACGACATTGGCCATCGAGCCAAGGGCGACGTTGGAACCGAGGAGGTCGGGTTTGCCCAGACCAATCGCCTCGGTGACCTGGCCGATCGGACCGAAGTCCCGCCCGTACAGGTAACCCCACATCAAGGTCGCGACCACGCTCGGGACGGCGTAGGGCAAGAAGATCCCGAGCCGAAAGACCTTGGAATAGCGCAGCAGGCCGCTGTCGATGGCCAATGCCGCCAGTAGCGCCAACAGGAGCATGATCGGGACCTGGAAGGCGAAGAACTGGGCTACCCGGACGATGCCGGCGATCAGCCGATCATCTTCCAGTGCCCGACGGTAGTTATCGATACCGGCGAACGCTTTTCCGCCAATGAGTCGTTCCGTGAACAGGCTCAGATAGGCCGCGTAGACCAGCGGCAGGATGAATAGACCTGCGAACATCAGCAGGAAGGGTGCGACGAACAGGTAGCCGACACTGGGGCGCGCACTTGTGGTGCGGCGGGCACGCCGGGACCCGGAGACGGGTGGGGCCGACTGCACTTCGGTGCTCATGAGGACCTCTTCGGTGCGGAGTCACTAAGGTGCCGCGGGTAGCGCGGGCGTGAGGATTCCGGGCCCGACCGCTCAGGCCTGGCCCGGAACCATCCGAGTCACTTCTGGGAGACCTTGAACCCTTGGTTCGTCGCGTAGTCGGTGACCCGCTTCTGCCAATCATCGAGCGCGGCCCCGACATCGCCCTTGGCCGTGAAGGACTTACCGACTGTTTCGTTCCAATCGGTGCCGGCCTGATCGGCGAATGGCGGCCACGCGAACGAGGTGTCAACCGTGTCGCTCACCTTCGCGAACACCTCGTTGACCGCCTGGCCGCCATAGAAGGCCGGCTTCTGCTGAGTGAACGAGGAATCCGCGAGCAATGCCTTGGTCGCCGGGAAGAAGAACTGGTCTGTGGTGAACAGCTTCGTCGACTCCGGATCGGTGTTGATGAACTCGGCGAATTTGGCTGCAGCAATGGGGTTCTTGGTGCCACTGATGACCGCACTGGTGGAGCCGCCCCAGTTACCCGAGGCCGGCTTGCTGGCGTCCCACTGCGGCAGCGGGGCGGCCCGCCACTTGCCGGACGATCCCTTGGCGCTGCCGGTCAGGAACAACGGGCCCCAGGCAGCGGTGATCCAGGCAGCGTATTTACCCCGAGCCAGGCCCTGGAACCAGGAGTCAGTGAAGTCCGGGTCGGTGGAGACCGAGCCGTCCTTGAGCAGCCCGTCCCAGTACGCGCCCACCTTCTTCGAGATCTCATCATTGACGGAGACACTCACCGCGTCGGCTGCGGTGTTCTTGAACGGCCTGCCTCCAGCCTGCCACACCAGACCCATCCAGACGCCGTTGTTGTTGGGAGCCAAGTTGGTGAATTTGATGTCCGGGGCCGCCGCGTGCAACTTCTTCGCCGCCGCGGCGAACTCGTCCCACGTGGTCGGCAGATCGATGTTGTACTTATCGAAAATGTCCTTCCGATAGAGCATTCCCATCGGGCCGGTGTCCTGTGGATACCCCCACACCTCGCCGCCCCGGCCCGTCACTTGCCCCCAGGTCCAGTCGACAAATTTGGCTTTTACCGCGTCTGCCCCATACGGTCTCAAGTCAACAAGGCTCTTGGTAAGCGAAAATGTTGGTATGAATTGGAATTCGATCTGCGCCACATCCGGGGCTCCGGTTCCCGCCTTGAGCGCGGTGCGGAGCTTGGTGTACTCCGGTTGGCCTGCGCCGGCGTTAACGACCTTGATTTTGATCGCCGGGTACTTCGCCTGAAACAGGGCTACCTCCTTCTCAATCCGTGGCACCCAGCTCCAGAACGTTATTTCGGTGGGCGTCGTCATGGCCTTGTCGACCTCGGCCTGACTGACCGTCTTCGGCCCTGCTGCTGCGGGGCCGGAGGAACCGCTGCTACCGGAACAGGCGGCTAGGACCAAGGATGCCGTGACAACACCCGCCACGGTGAGAACGGCACGGCGAGTGAGCATTGATCGTGGATCACTATGCACGGAGAACTCCTTTGTTCTGATCTGGCCAATCGCAGGGGAATCGCACGAGATGGCACGGGGTGGCACGGAAATCGCAGGGGCAGACACAGCCGGATCACATGGGAGAGCGCTGGGAATGCCGGAAAGCGCAGGCATGGCGACGACATGGCCGGTGGATGGGCACGCCGACAGCGCTCTGGGAGGAGAGGCGACTGGTGTGAACGCCAGGCGAGAAACCGCTGAGGTAGGACGGCTCAGCGAATGCCGTGG
>JBJMPB010000648.1:0-2943 GCA_045803455.1 Gemmatimonadales bacterium
CGCCTATTCTCCGAAGAGCGAGAAGGACGCGCCAAGTCGATTGCCGCCCCCAAAAAGCTCGATCACGTGGGTGCCTTCCGAGCGGCGCAATCGAGGTTGTTGATCTCGGAGGCGTTCACATGCCGTCTCCTGGCCGCCTGAAGCGGCAGCAACTCACCAACTGTTTCTCACCTGGATCGGGCATACCCCGGTCTCGTTGAAGTCGCCCTCAGGGGCCCAGGCCTCTCCATCCGCCTCAGCGGCCGATGCGACGGGTCCTCATGCTGGAAGCCCTACTAGCGCGGAAGACTTGCAACTCGATCCCAAAGCTCTCGGACGCCTCCGGCCCCCGGAACCGCTATTCCGGCTATAGATCAGCGAAAGTGGCTGACCCAGAGCCCGGCATCGGGCGGTTGCGTGTCAGCGGCGGAGGCGATTTACTGAGCAGAACGGCTCGAGGAGGAGACGACATGGCGCAGCTAGACGACGCAGGAAGTTCCGGCGCGACCAGCACCGCGGTGACCGACGCCTTTCCCACGCACAATGTGGGAAAGCCCGAAGTGCGCGAGATGCCGGCTGAGCCCAAGAAGTACCTACCCCTGATTGGGCCGGGCATCATCGCCGCCGGCGTCGGCCTTGCCTCGGGGGAGTTCATCCTCTTCCCCTACATTGCCTCCCAGGTGGGGCTGGTCTTCGTCTGGGCGGCCCTGGTGGGCCTGGGGACGCAGTTCTTCCTCAACATGGAGATCGAGCGCTACACCCTGGCCACCGGGGAGACCGCCCTGACCGGATTCAGCCGGTTCTGGCGGCACTGGGGCCTGGTATTCGCCATACTCACCTACTTCGCCAACCTTTGGCCAGGCTGGGCAACCAGCTCGGCCACCCTGATCAGCTACATCTTCGGCGGCAAGCCGACCTGGATCGCGATCGGCATCCTGCTCACCGTCGGGCTGGTCTTGACCCTGGCTCCGGTGGTGTACACCGCGCTGGAGCGGGCCCAGATGCTTAAGGTCGCCCTGGTGCTGACTTTGATTCTGGTTGCCTCGATCTTCGCCATCGGCGCCAACACCTGGGCCGACCTGCCGCAGGTGGTCACCCGGCCCCGGATCCCGACGGAACTGGGCTTCGCGCTGCTACTCGGCGCGCTGGCCTTCGCTGGGGCCGGCGGCGGGCAAAACCTGTGCCAGTCCAACTGGATCCGCGACAAGGGCTTCGGCATGGGCAGCTACGTGCCCCGACTGGCCAGTCCGGTAACCGGGAAGCCAGTCGCCGGCCGGAGCAACGGCTACATCTTCGAGCCCACCCAGGAGAACATGAAGCGCTGGCGGGGCTGGTGGCGCTTTTCCAATATCGAACAGCTCAGCACCTTTGTGGCGATTACCTTCATTACAATCTTGTTCACCTCATTGCTCGCCTACGCCACGGTGTTCGGCCGCGAGGACCTTCCCAACAGCATCGCCTTCATCCAAACCGAGGGCCAGGTGCTAGGCGAGCGGGTCGGCTCCTGGTTCCAGTACCTGTTCTGGGCGATCGGTGCGTTCTCGCTGTTCGCGGCATCGATGGGTATCGTCGACTACACCAGCCGCATAGCCGCAGACGTGATCAAGACCTCCTATGCCCATAACGCGAACGAGTCGAAACTCTACGCTGGCCTGGTCTGGGGCCTGGTGCTGATCGGGATCATCGTGCTGCTGGTCGGCATCAGCCAGCCGATCGTGTTGCTGGTCATCTCGGCGGTGACCGGCGGGTTCATGATGTTCATGTACTCGGGACTGTTGATCTTGATCAACCGGAAGCTGCTGCCCGCACCGATCAAGATCCGTGGGGTCCGAGTCGCGGCGCTGATCTGGTCGATCGCTCTGTTCGGCACACTGTCGGCGCTGACCTTCCGCTCCCAGTTCGAGAGGTTGTTCGGCGGCTGAGCGCCTGCAGTCATGGACCTGGTTGCTGGGCTGGACTCCGGCACCACGGCGACCAAGGCGGTGCCGAGGTTGTGACGCAGGTCCGCGAGCGGCACGGGCTTGTGCCGCTGGCCGCTGCGAGCTCACCAACTGGCGCCGTTGATCACGTCCGCGGAGAGCGTGCGGGGGAGTGTCGCGCAGGCTGGCCGACAGCTCGCGGGGGAGTTGCACAAGCGAATCGGTGCGCCGTCCAGCCGATGTCACCGCTCCACAGCCGGGCCGTACAACATCACGGCGAGTCAGTGGGATCCAGAGGCGCTGCAGCTCGCTGGCATCGATGCTGCTCAGCTGGCTGTCGTCGTGCGTTCCCCCTGGGGCCAGCCGGCCGGGGCCTCTCCACGTCCGCCCAACCTCCCCGCCGGCCATGTTCTCCACCAGCGGGTCCGGCGACCTGGTGACGATGTGGCTGGGGGAACGACCCATGCCCTTGAGGGCGGAGCCTCTGGGCGTCAGGGTCTGGGGTCAACTCGGGTCAGACTGCTCGCGCTCCAGCGTCGCCACCCGGCGGCGCAGCTCCGCCAGCTCGGCCAGCAGCTCGCGCTCCAGCTCCCCCACCCGCCTGTCCACCATCCGCACCAGCTCGTCGGCCAGGGCCTCGATCTGCTCGGGCCGCGCCCACTCCTTGTCGCGCATCGGTCCCTCCGCTGTCAGAAACTCAGCTGCTCCCATCTATCGTCCAATAGCAAGACATTCCCGGACAGCCCGTCGTGCCAGCCCTCGACCTGTCCCAGCCGGCCGCCACCCTGGCCCACCTCCACGGCGTCGGCCGCTGTACGACCTCGGCAGCCGGTCCGACGCCACCTGGCGCAGCTACCGCAACGACTGGCGCCTTGTCCCCTGACGAGCTACAGCTCGACCGAAGCCACGTCCTTGACCCCGAAGAGCCCGCCGGCCATGTTCTCCACCAGCGGGTCCGGCGACCTGGTGACGATGTGGCTGGGGGAACGACCCATGCCCTTGAGGGCGGAGCCTCTGGGCGTCAGGGTCTGGGGTCAACTCGGGT
>JBJMPB010000418.1:0-11455 GCA_045803455.1 Gemmatimonadales bacterium
TCTGGCCCTCGAACATGAACCGCCAGAGCAGAGCCGAAACAACGGTCGGGATCGCCCAGGGCACCAGCACGGCCGCGCGGACCAGGCCCCGTCCCTTGAACGCGCGGTTGAGCGCTAGCGCCAGCCAGAGACCGATCACCAGCTCCAGACTGACGCTGGTGACCGCAAAGAAGAGCGTATGCCCCAACGCGCCGATGAATCGTGGGTCCTGTACCGCTTCCACGTAGTTGGTCAGGCCGATGAACGGCCGCCCCAGCCAGGGCATTCGGAGATCGTGCAGGTGCAGCGACTCCCAGAAGGTCCAGACCAGTGGAAAGAGCGCGATCAGGAGGATGGTCAGCAGCGCCGGCAAGACCAGCCCCCAGGCCAGCCGCGCCTCGCGCGCTTCGACGCCGCGGACGGGATCAGCGTTGGGCAGTGGCTACTCCGGTGCCCAGGCCCACTCGATTCAGCAGGTGCTGCATATCCGTTTGGGCCCGCGCCAGCGCGGCCTCCGGGGTGGTTTGCCGGGTCAGCGCCCGGTGCAGGTTGATCTGGAGAATCTCGGAGAGCTGGTTGTACACCGGAGTGACCGGCCGCGGCACAGCGTACTCGATGACCCGCCGCACCGCGTCTGTCGGCAGACCCAACTCGGCCTTCAATCCCTCTCCCTCATAGAGAGCTACCCGCGAGGGAAATTGCCCGACCACTCGCGCCCGCTCCCGCATCTGCTCGGGTTGGGTGAGATAGTTGATGACCGCCCAGGCTGCTTCGGGGCTTTCGGTGTGGCGGTTGATGGCCAGCTGTGCGCCGCCCAGAGCAGCCGTAGGGCGTCCCCCCGGTCCGGCCGGCATCGCGGCCACACTGAACTTCCCTGTCACCCGCGACTGCGTGCTGTCCCGCATGAGACCCACCGCGTACGGCCAGTTCCGCATGAAGACCGACTCACCGTTCTGAAAGGCGAACCGGCTCTCCTCCTCGTGCCAGGTGAGCACCGCAGAGGGGACGATGCCGTCGCGGTAGATCTCGTTCCGCATCTCGGTCAGGGCCAACCGCCCCGCCTCCGAGTTCACCACCACCCGTCCGCCTTCCAGGATCTCGCCGCCGTATGCGCCCAGATATTCCACGAAGTTGGTGATCAGTCCCTCGTACCGGGCGCCCTGCCACACCAATCCGTACTTCAGGCGATGCTCCTGTCGGGCGCGCTTGGCAAAGCTCACCAGCTCGCCCAGAGTATTCGGGGCCGAAGGCACCAGATCGGTGCGCCAGTAGAGCATGCCTACGTCCACGAACCAGGGGAGCGCAAAGAGCGAATCCCGCCAGCGATTGGCCTGAATGGTGGAGGGGAAAAACCCTGACGTATCGGGACCGAACCGATCGAGCGGGAGGATCCAGCCTGCGGCGGCAAATTCCGGGGTCCAGATCGCATCGAGCTGGAGGATATCCGGATCGCTCGCGCCGGCGTTGAGCCACTGGACATAGAGCTGGTGCCGTTGGTCGGCAGCATCGGGCGTGTCCCGGCGCACCACCCGGATAGCGGGATGCTCCGCGTTGAACCGCGCCAGCTGCCGGTTCAAAATCTCCGCCTCAGTCCCGAGCGAGCTCCCGGGAAAGGTGACGATGATGGGGCCGTGGTCGGTCTGCCCGGCACAGCTCCACACCAGTGCCGGCGCGAGCAGACGCAACCACCGGTGGACTCCGCGCGGAGTCACTCTCAAAAGATCAAGAAAGAGGACCTCCTGGGAACGGTCATGCGGGCAGGCAATTGCGTGGAGGTATTCTGCTCTGAAATTGCTCCGGGCGCTAGGCTCCAGGCTGGCCGGTCGTGAGCGGAGTTTTCGCGGCTGGGGCGGTGGCCTGCGGGTGGGTCCGCACCACCCGGCGCCACACCTTGGCGGTCATCCAAGAACGGAAGTTGTCGAGGATCTCGTACACCGTCGGAATCACCAGCAAGGTCAGGAGCGTGGAGGTAATGACGCCGCCGATGACCGCCCGGCCCAGCGGCGCCCGGAAATCTGCTCCTTCTCCCCGGCCCAGCGCCACCGGCACCATGCCGGCAATCAGCGCAATCGTCGTCATCATGATTGGGCGGAGCCGGATCCGTCCGGCCTCGATCAGCGCCTCACGCAGGGGCGTTCCCCGCTCGTGGGCCCACTTGGCAAAGTCGATCAGCAGGATGGCGTTCTTGGCCACGATGCCCATCAGCAGTATCACCCCGATCAGGCTCATGATGTTGAGCGTGTCACGGGTGATGATCAGCGCCAGCACCACTCCAATCAACGACAGCGGCAGTGAGATCAGAATCGCCAGGGGGTCGAGGAACGAGCCGAACTGAACCACCAGGATGAGATACATGAGCACCACCGCGGCACCCAGCGCGGTGAAGATCCGGGTGAACACCTCGGCCTGGTCTCGCGCCTCGCCACCCTGGGTGATCCGGTAGCCGGGCGGAAGCTCCCGTTCCAGGCTCGCCAGCCGCGCGTTGATGTCGCGGGTAACCTCGGTAAGCGAGCGGCCCTGCACGTTGGCCTGCACGTTGACCACCGCCTCGCGGTTGAGATGGTTGATCTGCGCCGGCCCGAGCCCCTGATGAATGGAGGCCACCTGTCCCAGTGGTAAGGTGACCGGCGCGCCGGTGGGACCGGGTATCACCAGCGGCAGCCGCTCCAGGTCCACCGTCCGCTCCCGGGCTTCCGGCGCGAGCCGCACGGTGACGTCCCGGGTCTCCCCAGTGGGGTCCACCCAGTCGCCCGCATCGATGCCGGCAAAGGCAGGCCGAAGCGACTGGGCCACCTGCGCGACCGTCACCCCGAGTGAGCCAGCCAGGCCGCGGCGCAGCTCGACCACCAGCTCGGGACGCTCGCCGCGCGTCGAGAGGCCCACGTCCACCGCTCCGGGCACCTGGCGAACCAGGCCCGCGGCCCGGGTGGCGAACCGGGTCAGCACCGTGGGGTCGTCTCCCCGCATCTCCACCTGAATCTGCTTCATGGCGCCACCGAAGCCGCTGGTGAACACCGACACCTCGGCCCCGCCCACGTGGGACAGCTCTTCCCGCAGCATCTCGCCCAGGCGGTCCTGACTGATGTTCCGCTCCTTCTTGGGCACCAGCCGCACGTAGGTCAGCGCCTGATCCACTCCCGGCGCCATCAGCGGAATCGGCGTGCCGATCCCAGTGTAGGTGTACGCCACCTCTGGATGCCTGCGCGCGATCCGCTCCACTTCCTCGGACTTGAGCCGAGTGTATTCCAGGCTGGAGCCCGGCGGCGCCTCGATGATGAAGTTGATCTCGCTCCGGTCGCTGATGGGGATGAATCCCGCGCCGCCCAGCGTGGCCTGCAGTGCAATCGCGCCGAAGAACGAGCCCAGCGCGATCAGCACCATTGCCAGTCGGTGGTCCAGCGCCCAGGCGATCACTCCCTGATAGCGCTCGGCTTGACGGTCGAACCAGCGGTTAAATCGCTCGAGAGTCCGGGCAATGGGGTTCCGGCGCTCGTGCGACTCGGTCTGGGGATCGGCCCAGTAGGCCGACAGCATCGGGTCGAGCGAGAAGCTGACGACGAGCGACACCAGCACGGCGCAGGCGATGGTCAGGGCGAATGGCTTGAACCACTGGCCGGCGATGCCGTACATGAACGCAACCGGCACGAACACCGCCACGATGGAGAAGGTCGTCGCCGCCACCGCGAGCCCGATCTCATCGGTTGCTTCGTGCGATGCCCGCAGGTGGTCCTTTCCCATCTCGATGTGGCGGACGATGTTCTCCCGCACCACGATGGCGTCGTCGATCAGGATGCCGATGGCCAGCGACAGCCCTAGCAGCGACATGGTGTTCAGGGTGAAGCCGAAGGCCCACACCGCGATAAAGCTGGCCAGCACCGACACCGGCAGCGCCAGACCGGTGATCACCGTTGAGCGCCACGAGTTCAGAAAGAGAAAGACCACCAGTACCGTGAGTAGCGCGCCTTCGATCAGCGCCTCCTGCACGTTTGCCACCGCCCGGCTGACCCGCTGCCCCGCGTCCTGCACGATCTGGAGCTTCACCTCCTTCGGCATGGTGCGCTGCAGCTCGGCCACCCGAGCCCTGATCTGATCGCTCACCTGAGTGGTGCTGTACCCCTTCGACTTGATGATCTCGACCCCGACCGCCTCTCTTCCATTGTAGAGCGCGATCGTGCGGGGCTCCTCGGTGCCGTCGTACACCTTGGCCACTTGCCCCAGCCGAATGGAGTTCCCGCTCCGCTCCGCCACCACCAGCTGGGCAAAATCGGTAGGTCCTTCGGGACGTCCCCGCAGCCGAATGGTGCGCTCCTCCAGTCCGCCGTTGAGCCGGCCCACCGGCGCGGCCAGGTTCTGCGCCTCCAGCGCCTGAACCACCTGCGCCACGCTCACACCCGAGGCTTCCAGCTGCGCCGGCTGCAGCTCCACCGTCATCTCCCGCTCGATGCCGCCCACCACGCTCACCTGGGCCACGCCGGCGATAGCGCGTAGCGCGCGGGTCACTCCCGGATCGGCCAGCCGGGTGAGCGTCGTCGCAGGCACCGTCTCCGAGGTGAGGGTCAGGGTGACCACCGGCAGCTCGGAGGGATCGAAGCGGGTGAGTACCGGCTCCTCCATCTCGGTCGGGAGATCGGCCCGCTTGGTGGAGATGGCGTCCCGGATGTCCTGCGATGCCTGCTGGATCGGCTTCTCGAACTCGAAGAAGATGGTACACGAGGCCAGCCCATCCGTTGCCGAGCAGGTGGACTTCTCGCCGTCCACCCCGCTGATCCCGAAGATCGCGTCTTCCACCGGGTCGATGATCTCGCGGGTAACCTCGGAGGGCGATCCGCCGGGATAGACGATGGTCACGCCCACCACCGGCTGCTGGATATCGGGAAACTCATCGGTGTGGAGATTGAGCAGAGCAAAGATGCCGAACACCACCAGGGCGACCATGGCGGTCACCGTCACGATCGGCCGGCGAATGGCAAAATCGGAGATGAACATCAGCGGCTGACCTCGTCCTGAGTGATCTTCACCGGACTGCCCTCGGTTACCGCCTGGGCCGAGCCCAGCAGCACGGTGTCGCCCGGAGCAATGCCGGAGTTGACCTCGATCAGCTCCGCCGCCTCGTCTCTCACGCCCAGCTCAACCGGCACCACATTCACCTTGCCGTCTTTAATCCGGTGAATCACCGGAGCGGTGCCCCGCCGATCCACCGCCGAGAACGGGACCGCTACCGAGCGGCGCGCATCGGTGGCGACCCGGCCCTCGGCGAACAGCCCCGCCACCAGAGCTTCCTCAGAGTTGGGAATGCTCACGTAGATCCGAACCTGGCGGGTAGCCGGATCCACTGCGGGATTGATTCGCTCGATCTTTCCGGTGAACCGTCGATCGAAGCCGCTCACCCCGAACTCCACCGGCGTCCCGACCTTGAGCCGGCCGATCTCCTCCACCGGCACCGTGGCCTCGAGCCTGAGGGTGCGCAGATCTACGATGGTGAACATCGCCCCGCCCACCTGAACTACGTCGCCGGCGGCCACCTGCCGCTCGCTCACGATTCCGCTGATCGGCGCGCGTACTTGGGTATTGGCCAGCTGCTTCTGGGCCGAAGCCAGGCGCGCTTGCGCGTCGGCGAGTGCCCCCTCGGCGTTGGTCTGGGCCTGTTGCGCGGTCTCCAGATCGCGGTCCGAGACCGCGCCGGCCTGAGCCAGCCGGGACGACCGCTCCGCGTTCCGCCGGGCATTCTGCAGCCCCGACTGCGCGGTCCGGACCGCCGAGCGGGCGGAGAGATAGGCATCGCGCACCGAGTTGTCGTTGATCTTGGCCAGCAACACGCCCGGCTTCACCCGCTGACCTTCGTCCACGTAGGTCTTCTCCACCGGTCCCATGATCTCGGCTCGCACCCGGGCCTCGACCTTCGGCTCCAGCGATCCCGAGATCGCCGGTCCACTCCGAAGCTGGGCCGAATCCGCCACCGCGATGTTCTCCCGACCGACCAGGACGACGGGATCCGCGGCTGCTGCTGCGCTGTCGCTCGGCTTCGGCTTGCAGCAGAACAGAGCGACCGCTAGAGCCGGTAGAACGGCTCTAAACAAGAGAACCCGCGTCATTGGCCTGAGACTCCTGGGAGGAGCTCCCCGGTGATGTCGGTGCCGGCAACCTGTGGGGCCGGCGGCTGATAGAGCGGCTGGGAGGCCGGCTGGTTTGAGGCACCCATCTGAACCGAAGCTCCAGCGGACGACGACGGAAGCGAGATCGGAAGGGCCGGCAACAGCGCGATTCTCACCTTGGCTACCTGCAGATCGCGGGCTGCGCGGGCCCGCGCCGCCTGGGCCTGTTGCAGCTGAATCCGGGAATCGAGCAGCTCGGTCTGGGTGGAGATCCCTTCGCGATAGCGCAGCTCGGCGATCTTGTAGGCCCGGGCCGCCTGCTCCACCGTGCCCGCGCTCGCCTCCCAGCCTGCCTCCGCCGCCTGCAGCTGCGTCATGGCATTTCTGCCGTCAACCTCCGCCAGCTCTCGCGCCTGCTCCAACCGGAGCTCCGCCTGCGTGAGGTTGGCGCGCGCCACCGCTTCGTCGCCGCCGATGCGGCCGCCGGTGAACAGCGGAACCTGCAATCCTACGGACACCACCCAGTCGGAGACGAAGTCCGCCCCAAAAGGCGAGACGTTGTTGGGATAGCCGAGCTGGAGGAACTGTGAGTTCACGGCAAGCTGGGGCAGCCGCTGACCCTTGGCCGCGCGGAGGAGTCCGCGCTGAGCCTGGACCGCCTCGTTGGCTTGCCGTACCGGTGCCCGGATGCTGGCGCTGGTGTCGCCTGGATTCGCGACCAGCTGCGAGAGCCGGGGCGAGTCCACCAACGCCGTGTCGCCCAGCTCGGTGGCAAGCGCGAGCGGCTGCTCCAGCGGAAAGTCCAGCAGCTGCTTGAGCCGGTAATGCGCCAGGTCGCGGTCGGCCCGGCGCTGAATGACAACAGGGCGCTGGTTATCGCGAGTGACTCGGGCCCGCAGCAGATCGAACTCCGACTGGTTGCCCACCTGTCGCGCGAGGCGGGTCTGGCTCAGCGTGGTGTCGGCCTGTTCCAGGGTGGCTTCTGCTATCACCAGCAGCCGGTCGGCCAGGGACGCATCGTAGTACGCCCCGGTGACGTCGAGCAGCAGCTGAGCCTGGGCCGAGGTGAGGCCGAGCGCGGCGCTTCGGGCGTTGGCGCTGGCGGCGCGGCTCTGGCCGCTCACCTGTCCGCCGCTGAACAGGGTCTGCGAAAAGGAGAGGCCGAAACGGTAGGTGTTGGCCCGACCGAACGGCAGGTTGCGAAAGCCCGCAAAGGGATCGGCACTGCTGGCGCAGGCGACCGCGCTCTCCAGCGAGTCCAGCCGCTGCTCCACCGGAAGCGATGGATCAGGCACGAACTCCCGGCAGATCCGGGGCGGAGCGGTGGATGT
This sequence comes from Gemmatimonadales bacterium, assembly GCA_045803455.1. Taxonomy (GTDB): domain Bacteria; phylum Gemmatimonadota; class Gemmatimonadetes; order Gemmatimonadales; family GWC2-71-9; genus CAVVWJ01. The sequence goes on from JBJMPB010000418.1 coordinate 7,403, forward strand.
GTCGCTGCCGCTCTCGAGTGCCGAGAATTGGCTCTGTAGCGTGCGAAGATAGGCGGCAGTCCCGTTCAGCTGAGGGAAGTAGCCGCTCCTGGCCCGCTTCCGGTCACCCTCTGCCCGGGCCAGCTCCTCCCGGGCAATGCCTACGGTCTCGCTGTTTCGCTCGGCAATCTCCAGCGCCTGGGCCAGAGTGAGCGTCCGCCCCTGGCTGAGGACAGGCTGCTGGGCCGCAAGCGAACCGGGTATGGTGCCGGCGGTCAGCGCCGCCGCCAGGAGCAGGCCTGAGGGCCTGCACCGCAAACGAATGGATGTCATCGGGACCTGCGCACGCCCACACCAATGGCGCGCAAAAAGAGTCGAATGTACTCGTCGAGGGCTTCATCGGGATCGTTGCGGTAGATGTCCCGCATGATCTCCCGCCCCATCGCATCGGCGAAGAGCGCTCCCATCAGCATGGCGGCCGCGGCAACCTCGTTGAACGGCGCCTTCGCCAGCCCGACCTCGCGCAGCCGCCGCAAATACCGGCTCAGCGCCCGCGCGGCCAGAGCCGTTGAACTGTTTTCACCGGAAAAGATCCCGGGGTGCTCCGCGATCTCTCCCATACAGGTGCGAATCAAGGCCCGGCGGTCGCGCAATTCTGTGATATGAGTCCGGGCCCATTCCCGGATTTCGCGCGCTGGATCGCGGGGGTGCTCGGGCAGGAGGTCGGGCAGATCGCTGGTGCCGGCCCGCATGATCGCTTCCCGGATCAGCGCGTCCTTGGATCCGAAGTGGCGAAACAGGGTGATCTCGTTCACCCCCGCCGCAGTGGCGATCCGGCGGGTGGTGGCGCCTCGGTACCCGGCCTCGGCGTAAATCCGGGCGGCAGCATGGAGCAACTGGTCTCGAACCGACATGGGCGCCAGTATAGTGCAAGGTCTGATTGCAAGCAAGTGGTCACTTACAATTACACCTTGCGTGGATTGCACCCGCTGGTTAGCATTTTTGCGTCGCTCCGAGAGGGGCGATGCCGAAAAAGGCAAACCCGTCGTGAGGCGGGGACGCAAAGCCAGGAGTCCCAAGTAGTTGTGGTAGGGATCGTCCGGTTGCCGAAGCGCGAGCCTCCCGCTCTACCCTTCGGCCTATCTCATCCGGGATAGGCGTTCCTGTTTCCGACACCCTGCTCGACCGAGATCGCAGTCGCCGCCCCGTGGCGCTGCGTTGACGATCGACCTCGACGCGCAGGGGACATCCACACTCTACGTCGGAGACATACATGCGCCGCAGTCTCATCGTTCCGCTCGCCCTGCTTGCGATCGTGAAGTCGCCTGCAGCGGCCCAGACCTGTCAGGGTATGGCCTCGTTCTCGCACGGCCAGCTCCAGGTCGCCGGTAACGCCCAGTTCCCCGAAGGTGGCAAGATTTGGGGTGGCAGCCTGACCTACGGTCTGCCCTCCGGCCTGTACGCTGGTGCCGACCTGTCCACCACCTCCATCGACAACGATGGTGGCAGCTCGCTGGGTGTCGGCGCGCACGCCGGCTACCAGATGAAGCTGGGACGCACCCAGAAGGTTGCGCTCTGCCCGGTGGCCAACCTGGCGCTCGGCATGGGCCCGGATGATGATGCCGCTGATATCAACTCGTCTCAGACCAACATGAACTTCGGTTTCGCGTTGGGCACTGAGATGGGTGCCACCCAGCAGATGCGGATCATCCCGACCGCCGGCCTGGGACTGCAGTACACCAAGCTCAAGGTCGAGGACACCGGCCCGGGTGGGCAGACGATCGAGGGTTCCGAGACCTACGGCCTGGCCCGTCTGGGCGTGGGCTTCGTGTTCAACCAGCAGATCTCGGTTCGCCCGAGCGTTGACATCCCGTTGGGCTCGGATTTCCAGAGCGATCCGACCTTCGGCGTGTCGGTGGGCTATAACTTCGGCAGCAAGGGCGTCAGCAAGAGCCGCCGCCACTAGTCTCCGCGGTAGCAAGTGTGGTGCGAACGGGAGCGGCCCAGCCGCTCCCGTTTCGTTTTTGGCTCCCGGCCCTGTCAGTGGTCTGTGTCTTGCTTTAAAAGCCGCGGTCTCCCCCGGGACCCTCAAAGCACCGCCATGCGACGCATGCTCCGACGCATTCTCCCAGTTTGTCTTGCTCTCGTCCTCGCCGCGCCGGCGGTACGGGCCCAGAGCTGCCAGGGCCTGCCTTCGTTCTCCACCAGTCCACTCCAGATAATGGGCGAGGCGTCGCTCACCTGGCGTTCGGACGCGCTCGGCGCCGGGCTCAGCTACGGATTTCCTCGGGGACCTTTCGGCCAGTTGACCGTGGCCAGCCGGTCCCACGAAAACTTCGGCGGATCGTCGGTCGACGTGGGCGGTGCCGCGGGATACGAGATCCCACTAGGGCCCGAGTCGCGGGTCCACCTCTGTCCGGTGCTGGCAGGAGCCCTGGAGCTGGGGCCCAACAACGCCTTCAGCTCGGACGTGAAGCGGCTGCGCCAGTCGGCGCATCTCGGCCTGATGGTGAGCACCGAGCTCAGGCCGATGCAGCGCTGGAACGTGGTGCCGACTTTTGGCCTGGCCTATGCCTACCAGAACGACGAGGCCAAGGACCACGCCGGTACCGTCCTGTTCAAGATTGCCGACTACTACACCCTGGCCCAGTTCGGCGTCGGCCTGGTTTACCGGTCCACGCTGTCACTTCGCCCCTACGTGGATCTCCCGCTCTGGCTTTCAGGCGGCGAGCCGACGGTGGGATTGGTGGTGGGGTACGGGTTGGGGAGGAGGAGGTAGTCGGGAGTCGACCACGCAACTCCCACTTCACCACGCACTCTGCAGAACTCCGCCTTTCGCGATTTAATTCGACGTGCCTCGCCTTCGCATTGCTCCACAACACCTTAGCCCAACGAATCGGATTGGTCTGCAACTTGCCCCCACCCTCGCGCGGCCACGCGAACGCGGGCGCCGAGTTCCTCGGCACATTCTCTCCAAACACGTAGAGGCGACATGGGTACACTCCGGGCTACTGGATTCTGCGCGCTCCTTACGGCTGTGCTGGCCACCTCGGCCTTCGCTCAGCAGGCGCAGAAGCGGCAAGGGCTGTGGGTCGGCGGCGGCATGGGCTACGGCTCGCTGGGCCTGACCTGCGATGGCTGTAGCGACGTCGATCGTGAAGGTGGAATCAGCGGGTACGCCAAGGTCGGCGGCACCCTGCGGCAGAACATCCTCCTGGGCGTCGAGATGAACGGCTGGACCAAGAGCGAGTTCGGTGGTCGGGTGACCATGGGCAACATGTCAGGTGCGGCGTACTGGTATCCGATGCCGACTCAGGGCCTCTTCATCAAGGCCGGCGCCGGCTACTCGGTGCTCTCGGTGGACGACGGGATCAGCACTGCCGACGATTCCGGCTTCGGGCTGCTCGGCGGCCTGGGCTACGACGTCCGGGTGGGCAAGAACCTGTCGATCACTCCGGTCGCGAACTACTTCCGCGGCGCGTTCGAGGGTGGCTCCGCCAACGTGCTGCAGCTGGGCGTGGGCGTAACCTCGCACTAAGCACGATCGCAGGTCATAGGCCGGCCCTGACGGGTCCGGTAACAGCGTCAGCGGGAGGATCACAGGAAGACCTGGTCCTCCCGCTCACGTTTTGCCGGCCCCCTGGCTCGACAGCTTCGATTGGAGACAGCAGATGCTTCGCAGCTTCCTGATTGGCCTGGCGCTCCTCGGCCTGATGCGCTCGGCAGCCGTGGCTCAGACCTGCACCGGACTCGCCTCTTATTCCCGCGGACCCATCCAGCTGGTAGGGCACGGCTCCGTGGTAACCGAGGCCGGCATTCACCAGCTCGGCGCCAGCCTGGGCTATGGCCGTACCAACAGCGTCTTCGGCGACGTATCGATCGGCAGCACGTCGGCCGACGGGGTGGACTCCTACCTCAGTTACGGAGCCGGCCTGGGTTATCAGCAGAAGATGGGGATGCTCCAGGTTTGCCCCGTCGCCTCATATGCCATCACCGACCTGCCGGACGGTTTCGGGGTCAACAATTCCGCCAGTACAGCCACCATCGGGTTGGCCATCGGCGCGGCGATAGGTC
>JBJMPB010000471.1:0-2748 GCA_045803455.1 Gemmatimonadales bacterium
AAGCCAGCAACTGCGCTAGACGCGTCGAGCTATCGCAGCGAGCCTCGCACCCACAAGACCATACTTGAGGCGCGTCAGGGGAGGCAGGGGAGGCTGGCAGGCCCAGACAATGCCGATGCCCCTCCATGCGGGGCGGGATACCCTCGCCACCCGCCCTTGGCAAGACATCGTACGATACAGCGCAAAGGCCTCACGCGGCGTGGTTTGGCGCTCAGCGCCTTACTCCCCGCCTGGGCACCGCACCGGTCTGAGCCCCTCAATCACCGTCCGCTGCCGGTTTACAGGCGCGAGAAGACATCATCCATAATCTCGCGAGGCCCTAAGTCCGATGAGCAGCGCTCCTGACCCTGGCTCCGAGATGTCCGTCACTGTGCGCTGCTACGAGGAGCCGGACGGCACGTTGCACATCAGCTGCCCGGAGCTGCCGCAGCTCAGGGTGCGCGAGCAAACACTGGCGACCGCGCTCGCCCGCGCCGAAGATGCGATTGACGCGATCTGGGCCGGCGAGTTCGAGCGACCCGAGGGATCGGCATGAACGTCGCCCCGGCGAGTCCCTCGTGCGGATAGAACCCGACAAAGATGCCATGTCGCCCGTCACGGTCCGCAACGGCAGCGTACGCGGCGGCTCGGGCGTGAGCGTGTCGGGTTAGGTCGGCCAAGCGGCTCCGTCAGCCTCGCCCTGCAGCGAAGCGCGCCAGGGTCGTCACGGCCGGTCCCGCCAAGCTGCCGCAATCCCGCCACGTCGCTCAACGGCCCCTGAACGAACCTCTCGGACGTCATTCAGGCGCGCGCAGGCAAAACAGCTTCCGAAACACCCGGATCACCGGCGTGGACAGGAGGCTCCCCATGTCCATTCGCGCATTTCTCCTTGCCACAATCACCGCCTTTCCGCTGGCCGGTCCGGCGCTCGCCGGCAACGCCGGCGTGATTGTCCAGAACGGCGGCGTCAGCCACGCCGACGTCGCCCAGGCCGGCGCAGCCAACGACTTCACCATCGTCCAGGGCGGCTACGCCAACCGTTCGACGGTGCTGCAGACCGGCGGCCACAACAACGCGATGGTCGGCCAGATGGGCCGCTTCAGCCACGCCACAGTCGGGCAGATCGGGTCGGCGAACGGGGCCGGCGTGTTCCAGATGGGTCCCGAGAACTTCGCCGGCATCGGCCAGGCCGGTCCCTGGAACCGGGCGATCTTGAAGCAGTGGCCGTGACGCCGCGCAGAGGCTGCGCCCTCCCCCTCTTTGGAGAACCGTGATGAAAACCTTGCGTTGGGCGGCCCTCGCCGCTCTCACCCTCGCCTCCCCCGCCGCCATGGCCGGGGACCTCGGCCCGCCGTCGGTCAGCGTCTACGGCGCGATCGGGATCGGCCCCGGCAACATCGCCATCCAGCAGAACAGCACCGCTAACTTTGCGGGCGTCCTGCAGGTCGGCCCTGGCGCGACCACCAGCATCCAGCAAACGGGCCAGCACAACGCCGCTGTCGTCGGCCAGGTCGGCGATGGATCGAGCGCGACCGTGCTGCAGAACGGCGGCCGCAACCGCGCGCTAGTCCGCCAGCTGGGTCAGTTCGGCCAAGCCCTTCTTGGGCAGATCGGCCAGGACAACGGAGCGCGGGTGGTCCAGTTCGGGCCCAACAACCTGGCCGGCATCGGCCAGTCGGGTCCCTGGAACCGGGCCATGCTTCGCCAGCACCCGTGGTGAACCGTCCGCCCGCCGTGAACGCGGCCGCCCCAGCGCGGCGGCTCAACCAACCTCTCAGGAGCGTACGATGAAAGCAGCGTATCTGATCCTCGGAGCCGCCCTCGCCTTGAGCGCGGCCGCCATCGCCGGACCGGGATCAACGGACCGAGTTTCGGACAGCAGCGCCCCGCACGACAGCGGCAAGCCCGGCAAAGCCGCCGAGAACGGCCGCACGGAGGACCGCATGGACGAGCGTTCGGATCGGGTCACAACGACGGTTCGCAACGGCGACAACTACGCCAGCGTGACCCAGAGCGGCGACCCGGAGACGGTCGAGAAGCGGGTCGAGAAGCGGCCCGGCTACACCCGGCTGGAGCAGCGCAGCGGGGGCAGCCACGCGGTCGTCATCCAAAGCGACGACGTGGCCGACCTCCGGGACAAGTTCCGCGAGTTCTTCCGGCAGTGAGCCGAGGTGGTGGAAGCGCCTCGACGGGAACGCGGGCTGTTCTTGAAATGTCCGATGTGTTGAAGAAGAGCGCAGGAAAGCAAGAGTTCGTTTTCATGCGGTCCATGTGAGGCACGCATGATGGACATATTGTTGAATTTCGAAAGGCTGAATATATCAAGGGAGTAGGGACAGAAACAGCAAAAATACAATACAGAAACTCTGAAGAGAGTAACTGAATCTTCTGTACTGCTGAAGCAGACACGTCACCCCGGGCAGGACCCGCAACATTTGGGAGAGAACGCGTCATGAGAAAGCACATTGTTGTCGCCTTGGCTCTGGTCACAGGCACGGCTCTGTCGGGCACGGCCCTGGCTAAACCCGCCAAGTTCGATGGGGTCTGGAGTGTGTCGCTGGTGGCCGATGGGGGCCTGTGCGGCAGCGGGACCAGTTCGACGCTTATGGTCCAGAACGGCAGCGTGCGCGGCGGCTCGGGCGTGAGCGTATCGGGTCAGGTGGGGCCGAGCGGGTCGGTTAGTCTTGCCCTGCAGAAGAGCGGCGTCCAGGGCACCGCCTCCGGCAAGCTGTCGGGCGCTTCCGGCTCGGGGAGCTGGTCGGTATCGTC
>JBJMPB010000491.1:0-2936 GCA_045803455.1 Gemmatimonadales bacterium
GCAGTGACGCGGAGTCAAGAGCTTATTGGGTTGAAGAAAGAGCAGCAACACCGCGGCGTAGAAGGCGGATGAGTCAGGCTAGATCAGCGCGCGCCGACGCGTGCTCCGTCCAGGTCACTGCGAAACCTTTCAATTGAAAAGTGTCCTCCCGGGTGACAGTTCTGACACACGTCAGGAGCCCGGGACTCTGCTCAAATGGTTTGGAACTCACCGTAAATCGGGTGGAAGTGAGCGAAAGTGGTTAGGGACTCACCTCGCAAGGCAGGAGAACCATGGTGGAGCGGTTTGGGGCTGGCCGACAATCGTTTGGAACCGAGCGCGAGGAGAAGGGGTCCCGTGGTTGAGCGGTTTCGAACTGACCTGGAGGGACTTCGGATCGAGCCGAGATCGTTTGGGACCGAGCTGGAGTGGTTTGGAAGTGTTCTGAAGAAGGAGGAGTGCCGTGGTTGAGCGGTTTGGGACCGCCTGCGAGGGGCCTGTGTCGGAACTGAAATGATTTGAATCGACCTGGAACATTTAACGGCTTCACCAAACGATGGCAGCCTTCGGGCGCAGGCTTAGCCGCCTAAGGGATCTCGCCTCCGGTCGGGCTAAGAGAATCAACGTAGATCAGGACATCCGCAGCAATTGCGGGACGAATCCGCTGATAACCCCACTGAAACCGCACCAGGCGGGGCTCACGCAACCACGCTTCAACCGCCGGCTCCTTTGCTGCGGCACCAAGATCCAGCAGCAGCCATCTGTGCCCCAGCTCTCCCAATGTCGATCCCAGACTCTCCCGATTGACCGGATCTTGCTCCTCGACGTAGTACCCAAGCGCTCGGGCGTCGGTGCCGATGACCAAGTACCTGCCGCCGAGCGCGACCCGGAGGCGCTTCCCGAGTAATGTGGGCGCGCGGGGACGCGGCGGTCCCATGGTGACGGACCCCGTGTCAGCGAACACATGCGCGTTGTGGGCGAGGATCAGCAGGCGTCTGTCCTTGGGCAGCTGCCCAAGAACCCAGAGCACGTTCTCCGCCATGAGTGAGTCCCGCATCTGCACCAGACGCCAGAAATCCGGACGCTCGCGAGGATGCTCCCCGAGGGCGGCTTGGAAGCCTAGATAAGCCATCATGTGCCGGGCCTCGACCAGGCATCCGAGCGCCCAGGCGCGCGCGGGTGATGAGTCGCCGGTGTTCTGGTGTGGTGCCCGCCGAATGACAGCTTCGGCCGAGTCCAGGAAGGCGCGCACCGAATCTCGGGCCACCAGCGACAGTCGGGGAAAGCCAGTCTCGGAGAAGCGCGTCAGGAATGGCGCGAATGCATTTTGAAGACTCCGCGCTCCTGTCGGGTCCAACCGGGCGAGGAATCGGAGGAGCTCATCTATTGAACGTCGGGCGCGATTGAAATCTCCCGATCCGTCTGCCCCGGTGAGATCGATGCCGTATAGTCGGGTGCGGCGCTGGTATGGCTGTCCTGCGTTGTACCCGCGCATTGACTCGGTGAGTGCTTGCACCTCGGGCACGCCGCCCCAGCCGTAGCTGATGCGCTCCCGGGTGAGCTCCGCCACCGAAGATGCCGGTTGGAGCAGCGCCTCGTGCAAGGGGGCCATGTCGGCAAACCCGGACTCAAGTGCCACGGCGCTGACTCCGAAATGAGCGGTGAGGCACCGCACCAGGCGATTGCGGAACAGGTGAAGCTCCCGGGCGTCATGGATCAGCTCCCCCAGGGCGATCACCCGGGCATTGGCGACCGCTGACCTCAACGGCTCGAGGTCAGCGCAACCGGAGGCGTCGGGACCAGCGAGTCGGGTGGCGTGGGTGCGCGCCCAGTTGATGAAGAGCGACCTGCCGGAGGCTTGCTGTGCAGCCGCAGTCGAGCCGGCCAGGGCCGCAAGGAGCGTGGTGAGAGCTAACCTACTTCCGTGGCGAATCACTGCCACGAAGCGCAGAGTCGGCCGCGCATCAGCTGCGGTAACTTCTCACCTGTGCCCAGTCCTACGTTCCCTAGATCTGGAGCGTCCGTCAGCTGCATGCCCTTGCTAGGTGGCGCGGCCTGAGTCGACGCTAGTAGAGGTCGCGTTCTGCGACGCCCGCTGGCTGGGCTGGGGTGTCATCGGGAAGGCGAAGGCGCGTCCGGGCAGCAAACATCGGTCCGCGAGCAGTTACACTTGGCGCGAACGCCTGAAAGCCAACTGGCGGCTGGTTGACGTCGTCATAAATGGCTTCCATGCCTCCGCGCATGAAATAGGTCTCGTGCCAGAAGCCGGTGCCGCCAGAGCTGCGGAGGAACTCTTGCCACCAACGCCGATGTGGCTCCGAGCGCGCCCAGCGCTCCATGGAAGGGAAGTCTTTCCAGTACCACCGCATGCCGATATGCAGCGGAAAGAGGCTAAAGATGATGTTATTCTCGTAGTGGAGCAGCCCATCGGGCCGGCCCGCGCCGGCCTTCTCGATTTGGGGCCCGAGACCGAGAAGCCTCTTGACCCCAGCGAGGGTGCGCACCCGCATACCGAGATAGATGACCACGAGATCAGGATAGGCACTGAGATCCACGGTTCTCCGGTCAACGTGTGCAGGCATTGGTCCTCCGCGCCAGGAAGGCTCTTTCGGAGCGGCAGCATGATTGGTGATTCTACAATGCGGCTCCGCCCAAAACCGCGCCAGATGGAGGCGGAACAAGAGAGGGCAAGTAGAAGCCGGTGCGGCCTCGCCCTAGGGCTCGAGATCTCGGGGCCTCCTCGCTAATGGCCCGCGCATCAGCTGCGGCGACCTGCCCGCTCGGACACTAACTAACGGTCCTTAGCATTCAAGCGACCGCCAGCGCATGCGCTCGTTAGGCGGGACGGCTAGAGGTTCCCGTATGCGTACGGTCGATCGTAGGGCGGCTCAGCGCAAATGCCAGCAGTATTGCCCCCAGAGTGATAGCAACGTCGGCAACGTTAAAGATCCAAAATC
>JBJMPB010000516.1:0-2554 GCA_045803455.1 Gemmatimonadales bacterium
GACAACGTCCCCAACCTGCAGTCGTCCTGGGTAACGATGGGACTCAAGGTGGGGCAGATCGCTCTCCGCTTCGGCGCCAATGACTTCGGCAGCCTGATGATGGAGGAGAACGTCGTCTCCTCGGCCGGCACCACACACCGAGCCACCATCGAGGAGATGGAGCGCTGCATCCGCGACGCGGGATACGTCGTGAGACGGAGGCGGCAGGACTACTCGATCATCGATGAGCCTGTCACCGTGGCCGCATGATCCGGGTCGGCATCGGCTACGACTCGCACCGATTTGTCGAGGGTCGTCCGCTGGTGCTGGGTGGCGTCACAATTCCGCACCCTGCCGGTCTGGCCGGCCACTCGGATGCCGATGCCGTGGCTCACGCGCTGATTGACGCCATGCTGGGCGCAGCGGCGGCAGGGGACATTGGCCACCTCTTCCCCGATCACGATCCCCGCTGGAAAGATGCCGACTCGATGGAGCTGCTGCGCACGGCTCACGAGCTGGTGCGGTCTCGCGGGTTTTCCCTCCAGCAGGCCGACCTGACCATCATCACCGAACTGCCCCGGTTGGGCCCGCACCTCGAACAGATGGCGGCCAGCCTGGCCGGCCGGTTGTGCGCCAGCCCGGGCACAGTAAGCCTCAAGGCCAAGACCAATGAAGGAATGGGCTTCATCGGTCGGGGCGAGGGCGTGGCGGTCATTGCGGTCTGCACGCTGGAGGCCCGCTGATAGAGTCCCTGCTCGGGTGGGTGTCCCAGCTTCCCCCCGGCGCGGTCTACACGGTTCTCGCTCTGTTAGCTGCCATCGAGAACGTGATTCCCCCGGTGCCTTCGGATGCTGCAGTGGCTCTGGGCGCCTTTCTCACCAACCGTGGTCTGACCACTCCCATCGGCGTATTTCTGGTGACCTGGTTAGCCAACCTGGCCGGCGCCGCGGCAGTGTATCTGGTCTCCCGACGGTACGGCCGGAGGCTCTTCGCTACCAAGCTGGGCCGCCGGCTCCTCGCGCCGCGTTCACTGGCCATCATCGAACGCGAGTATCTCCGCTTCGGCGTCGCCGGAATATTTGTAAGCCGTTTCCTGCCCGGGATCCGTGCGGTAGTGCCACCATTCGCTGGTCTAATTCATCTGAGCGCCATGCGCACATTGGTGCCAATGGGGGTGGCATCGGCCATATGGTACGGCAGCATCACCGTGCTCGGGTCGCTCATTGGGGCCGAATGGGGCCGCATTAACCACATTCTTCTCGGCGTGAACCGGACCCTCGGCATCATCGCCGGAGTGCTGGTGGTGCTGGGCGTCGTGGCGTACCGGCGCAACCGCCGGCGCCGGCAGCGCGAGCGGGTATGGCACGCAACCCGTGATGCACTGGACCCAGCAACCCCGACGTTTCTCGCCGGATCGGAGATCGCCGAAGGGTCGGCCCAGCAGGCTGCCGCCCTGCTGGTGCTGGAGCTGGCTTATGCCGATACCGCACTCACCGAAGCGGATCGAGAGCTGGTGGCAGCCCACCTCAGGGATCGCTGGGGACTGACGCCGGAGGGGCAGCCCTCGCCGGAGCCCGAGCAGGATCGAAAGACGCGCTTTGCCGAGTACGCCACCCAATTGCGCCGCCGTTTCGGCCAGAACCAGCGACTCGCTCTGGTGGAGCGAATGTGGACAGTCGCTTTCAGTGACGGTGCCATAGGACAGCACGAGGAGCGGCTCATGCACCTGGCAGGGGAGCTCCTCGGCCTTCGCAAGGAGGACTTGATTGAAGTGCGCACTCGTCTCCAGCGGTCCGGCCAGCCATGAGCGCAACAGCTGTCCGGCTGCAGGTCGATCGGGATTTCTGGTTGGAAAGCTTTCGCGACTTCCTCGCGCTCGAATCCGGCCATAGCGCCAATACAGTGGAAGCATATCTCCGAGATCTTCGCCGTATGGGAGAGTTTGCTACTTCGCGTGGCGTCCGGGATCCCGCGCGGCTCACCCGTGTACTGCTCCGGGAATTCGTGTTTCTGCTCAAGGATCTGGGCCTCAGCCCATCCTCGATCCGCCGGAGCGTGTCGGCCATCCGGACGTACTATGGATTTCTCCTGGGAGAGGGACGGGTAAAGGACGATCCCAGCGACCGTCTGGAAAGTCCACGTCGGGGCCGGGTGCTGCCGGAGACCCTGAGCGTCCCGGAGGTCGAGGCACTGCTCGGCTCACCCAAAGTCGAACAACCGCTCGCCTGGCGCGATCGGTCGCTGCTGGAGCTGGCCTATGGCGCGGGATTGAGAGTTTCGGAGCTCTGCTCGCTTGGCCTGACCGACTTGCTGCTGACCGAGAATCTGATTCGGGTGTTCGGGAAGGGAAGCAAGGAGCGGCTGGTGCCGATCGGCCGGAGCGTCATTGGCGCCGTTTCGGTGTACCTCCATACCATGCGGCCTGAGCTCGACCGGGGAAAGAGCAAGGGACGTGTGCTTCTCAATGCCCGGGGCGAGCCGCTCTCCCGGGTTGGCGCGTGGGGCGTGGTCAAACGCGCAGCCGAGCGCGCCGGCATTGCCAAGCGAGTTACCCCGCACACGCTGCGTCACAGTT
>JBJMPB010000579.1:0-4030 GCA_045803455.1 Gemmatimonadales bacterium
ATCGCTGGGCCGCGGCGCTGGTCAGCCTGGTCGTGCTCGCGCTCACAGCCGTCGCCTGGGCTCGCCACGGCAAGGAGCCGAGGTTGAGGACACCGGCGACACTTGCGTCGATACTCCTGGTGGTGCAGGTCCTGCTCGGAGCGGTAACGGTCAAGCTGGCGCTGCCGCCCTGGGTGGTGATCACCCATCTCGCCAATGCCATGGCGCTGCTGGCAGTGCTCATCGTAACCGCGCTTCGGGCCGGAGAGACCGATCGGCCGGACGGTATGGCCGATCGACACCAACTCCAGAAGCTCGCGTGGGCCACTGCGGGTTTCGGGTTTCTGGTGATTCTCTTCGGGGCCCAGGTCGCGAACTTCAGCGCCGGCTTGCTCTGTCTCGGCCTTCCGCTCTGTAACGGAACGCTGCTGCCTCCGACGGCTCCGTTAGCCGCCCTGCACTGGATTCACCGGGTGCTCGCGTTCCTCTTTCTGGGTCTGGTGCTGACTCTCACCACGCTGGTGCTTCGAGACCGGACCTCTGGCCGGGGCCTTAGACGGTGGACGCTTGTCGTTGCCGGGGTGACCGGACTTCAGCTCGGTGTGGGCGCCATCATGGTGACTCACCTGCTTCCTGCGGAGCTTCGCGCGGCCCACCTGTTGGTCGGCACGCTCCTCTGGGCCACTCTAGTTGTCCTGGTCTTCCAAGCGAATCGAATCCCTCTCGGCGCCCCCGAGGCGCGTGAGACTCACGCCCAGCATCCCAGTCTGCTGGCTGACCTGGTCACCCTCACCAAGCCACGAATCATCTCACTGCTGCTGGTCACCACCGTAGCTCCGATGTTCATCACCCCGGCGGGGCTGCCGTCATTCTCGCAGGTTGTCTGGGTGCTGCTGGGCGGCTACTTGATGGCCGGCGGCGCCAATGCCATCAACATGTGGTTCGATCGGGACATCGACGACAAGATGAGCCGAACCAGGTTGCGTCCTATTCCGGCCGGACGGATCTCTCCCTCAGCCGGGTTGGCGTTTGGAATTGGGCTGGGAATGGCGGCCTTTGCCGTATTCTGGTTCCGGGTCAACTCGCTGAGCGCCTGGTTGGCCCTGGGCGGGCTCCTCTTCTACGTGTTCATCTATACCATTTGGCTGAAGCGCTCCAGTCCGCAGAATATTGTCATCGGTGGTGCGGCAGGGGCCTTTCCTCCCCTGGTTGGATGGGCCGCCATGACCGGCGAGCTGGACCTGGCGGCCATCTACCTCTTCGCCATCATCTTCTACTGGACCCCGCCGCATTTCTGGGCCCTCGCTCTGATCAAGCAGGGTGAGTACGCCCGCGCAGGTGTACCCATGTTGCCGGTGGTGCACGGCGAGCAGCGCACGAAGTTCGAGATGCTGGCGTACACCTTGATCCTGCTGCCCCTCACGCTCATGCCGGCCTTCTTTGGTGCCCTGGGGTCTTTCTATGGGTTGGCCGCACTGCTGCTGGGTGCTCGATTGCTGTGGTACTGTGTTCGGCTGTTGCGGGAGCATTCCTCGACGCCGCTTGCCTGGAAGATGTATCGCTACAGTCTGCTCTACCTTGCCTTACTGTTCGTGGCCATGGGAATAGACCGGGCCCTGCCCTTCGGTCACCGTACTGCCAAGGTGTTCATCCTCGATCACCCCGAGCGGGAGCTCGCGACCCCCGCAGGCGGGCACCACGACCGCTAGCCCTACCCGGCGGGTTCCGGCCCCTGGACGGCTGGTCCGCCTCTGGCCCAGGGTCCGGGCGTATCGCGGGATGCTGGCGGTAGCCTCACTGACCCTCACGGCCAGTGCGCTACTGGGGTTGGCGTTTCCGATGGTCGTGCGTTACCTGCTGGACGCCGCCTTCGTTCAGCACGACCGGGCCGTGCTCGACCGAATCGCCGTCGGGCTGGTGATTCTTTTCAGTGTCCAGGCTCTCCTCAACTACGCACAGACCTATCTCCTGAGTGCAGTCGGGGAGCGGGTAGTGGCAGGCCTCAGGACCGAGCTCTTCTCCAAGCTGCTGGACATGCCGCCGGGCTTCTTCGCCGAGCGACGAACCGGCGAGCTCACCAGCCGGCTTACGACTGATATCGGACTGCTCCAGGGAGTCCTGAGCCATCAGGTCGCGGAGTTCTCCCGCCAGATACTGGCTTTGGTCGGTGGCATCGTCTTGCTCACCCTGATGCAACCCCGCCTGACGCTGACCGCGCTGGGCGTGGTGCCCCTGGTGATCGGATCGGCCCTGTTTTTCGGACGCCGGCTTCGCCGGATGACGGTGGGAGTACAGGACAAGGTCGCCGAGGCTACCGCGGTGGCTGAAGAGGCGTTCAGTCAGATCCGGACGGTCCAGAGCTTTGTCCAGGAGCCGGCGGAACGCGGACGGTATGGTGAGCGGATTGGGGCCAGTGTCAAAGCGGCTCTGATTCGAGCCCAGCTGCGCGGCGTGTTCTTCGGGGTGCTCACCTTCTCCACCTTCGTCGGTATTGTCTTCGTGCTGTGGCAAGGCGGACTGCTGGTGCTGGAAGGCCAGCTCACGCCGGGCGAGCTGGTGCAATTTCTTCTCTATACCATCACCATCGCCGCGGCCATCGGAGCACTGGCCTCGTTCTTCAGCAGCTATCAGGAGGCGGTCGGGGCGGCCGAGCGGGTGTTCGAGATCCTCGAGATGGAGCCAGGTATCACCAATCCCGATTCGCCCCTGCCGTTGCCCCATCCGGTTCGGGGCGAAGTCGCGTTCGAGGGGGTCTCGTTCAAGTATCAGCGAGGCTCCTCCCTCCCGTGGATCCTGGAAGACATCAACCTCCGCTGTGCACCCGGCGAAGTTGTGGCGCTGGTCGGGCCCTCCGGCGCTGGTAAGACGACTCTGGTCTCTCTCCTCCCCCGCTTCTGGGATGTAGACCGGGGCCGGGTGCGGCTCGATGGGATGGATGTCCGGAGTTTGCTCCTGGCGGATCTCAGAGGAGCGATCGGGATAGTGCCTCAGGACCCCGCGCTCTTCAGCGGCACCATCCGGGAGAACATTGCCTACGCCAGGCCGGGAGCGGCACACGCCGATGTAGAGGCGGCGGCCCACGCAGCGCATGCCCACGAGTTCATCGAGCGGCTGCCCAGCGGATACGAGACTCTGGTGGGGGAGCGGGGCGTCAAGCTCTCGGGGGGTCAGCGGCAGAGGGTCGCGATCGCCCGGGCCATCCTCAAGGATCCGGCGGTGTTGATCCTGGACGAGGCCACCAGCAACCTGGATACGGAGAGCGAGCGGCTGATCGAGGATGCGCTGGGCAAGCTTCTGGTGGGCCGGACGACATTGATCATCGCCCACCGGCTGAGCACCGTCCGCCGGGCGGACCGGCTGATCGTCCTGGATCGGGGCCGGATTGTCGAGCAGGGCTCCCATGGGGAGCTGATGGAGCTGGGCGGTCTGTACGCCCGGCAGTACCAGCGCCAGTTCCGGGACGATCGGGTCACAATGGAGCAAGCGATCGGCTAGACTTCGAAAACAGCAGGTTATCAACCAAACGCCCCGCCGAAGCGGGGCGTTGTTGTGGGATTAATGCTCGGCCTTTACGCTAGTGAGTAATGCTCAACTGAATTCTGCCGGGAGGGGGGCCGTCAAAAAGGACGGCGGCAAAACGATAGGTTCCCGGGACCAAATTGAGGTCGACACTCTCGGGGTTCAAGCTACTAGCGCCGATGAAATTGTTGTTATCCGCATCGGCACACGAGGCATCCGAGCAGATAATCAGGTCGACGTCGGAGGTACTCTCCCACCCGACGGCCACGGTATAGATTCCGGCTTCAGTCACCGTGAATTGGTAATACTGGGCTCCTATACCTCCGTCGCCAGTAACATCAGCGCCGGTAAATGCACCCGCATCGAAGAAGCCGCTGGTCTGGCCGGCAGGAGGCGTGGGAATAACCGGTGCCGTCCCAGGTGCGGCAGCGGGGAAAAGAGTGTCGATCGACGGTATAAGGACCGAGTCCGCGGCGGGCACCTCGAGCGCGACTCCAGGAATGTTCGGTGCTTCGACACCAGTCACGACACC